>NZ_JBHWLC010000021.1:0-73317 GCF_042730635.1 Streptomyces sp. NPDC059917 | reverse complement strand
CCCCTCCGGCACCTCGTGGCTCCCTCCCTCCAACACCCGCCCCCTCCGGCCCCACCCCGGCGGTTCGTCCCCCGGGGGGGGGGGGCCCGGCCCCCGCCCGCCCCTCCCGCACGCCCCGGCCGCCCCCGGCGGCCCGACGAAGGGTCCGATCATGGCCTCCACCCTGGCGAGCGCGGGCACCCGCCTGCGCGCCCCCGCCAAACTTCCCTCGTTCCGGCTGCTGTGGCTGGGGCAGTCCCTGTCCCTGCTCGGGGACGGCTTCAGCTACATCGCCTTCTCCTGGATCACGCTGAGCCTGACCGACTCCACCCTGGCCCTCGGCTACGTCCTCGCCTTCCAGGCGGTGCCGCGGGCCCTGCTGACCCTGGTCGGCGGTTCGCTCAGCGACAAGTGGTCCTCGCGGACCCTGATGACGCTCTCCAGTTGGGCCCGGGCGGTGCTGATGGCCGGCGTCGGGCTGATCGGGATGACCGGCTCGTTGACGGTGGCGATCCTGTGCGGGGCCGCCGCCGCCTTCGGCGCCGTCGACGCCTTCTTCCAACCGGCCCGGGCCTCGATCCTGCCCACCGTGGTGGACAAGGAGATGCTGGCCCCGGCCAACGCCCTGCTGGCGGTCGGCACCAAGGTGTCCGCCATCCTCGGCCCGGCCGTCGGCGGCATGGTGGTGGCCCTCTCGGACGCCCCCGTCGCCTTCCTCGTGGACGCCGTGTGCTTCGCGCTGTGCGGCCTGTGCGTCTCCCGGATCCGCCCCCTTCCCCGCGGACCGGAGGAGGCCGGGGACGACGCTCCGGCGAGCACGGCGAAGGAGGCCGGGGACTCCCTGCTCACCCGGATGCGGGCGGGGCTGCGCTACGCCCTGGAGGACCCGCGGATCCGCTCCATCCTGGTCGTCGACACGGCCATGACCTTCTGTTACGCCGGTACCTTCACGGTCGGCTTCGCCACGCTCGCCAAGCTGGACCTGCACGGCGGTTCCACCACCCTGGGCCTGCTCAACGGCGCACTGGCGGGCGGGGCGATGCTGGGCACCCTGGTCGGCGGTTCGCTGAACAGCCTCCCCCGGGTGGGTCTGCTGATCGCCGCGCTGGCCGGGTGGCTCGCGGTGGGCATGGGGGTGCTGGGGCTGGTGGACAGCGTCGTGGCCGCGTTCGTGACCGTACTCGCGATGGGCTTCGGCATCGGCTTCCAGGGCGTCTTCGGCCTCAGCTGGATCCAGCGCACCATCGATCCCTCGGTGCTCAGCCGCGTGATCTCCCTGGACATGGTCCTGGGCTACGCCATGGCGCCGCTCTCGCTGATCCTGTGCGGGGCCCTGGCCCGTCACGGCAGCGGCCCGATGTTCGCGGTATCGGCCGGGGTCCTCGCCCTGACGGCCCTCGGGGTGCTCAGCTCCAAGGCGGTGCGCGGGATGCGCTGAGGGTGACGGCACGTCCATCATGACAGGTCAGAGCCGGTTTTCGTAGGACGGAAAGCACAGTTCGCACCGCTTGTCCGATCCGTTCCCCGCGGCACAGAATCTCCTTCTTGCGTCATCCGGAGACAGGGGGAATGGTGACGATCGATCACGATGCGGTGCTTCGGGCCCGCATGCTGCTGTTGGGGTCCGGCCGGCCGAGCGCGAGGGACCAGGTCGACGCGTACCGGGTTCTGGTCGAGGTGAATCCGAAGGCCTACGCGCCGAAGCTGGTGGACGCCCTGCTCTCACTCCGCTACCAGAGCAAAAGTCCGGAGAGGGACGTCGAGCTGACCGCCGAGGCCTCGCGGGTCGCCCGCGGGATCGAGGTCGGTGAGCCGAAGCGGGCCGAGCGGTTGCTCCGGGCCCTGGACGCCCACCGCTTCTCGTTGCTCGCCGTCGGGCGCAGGACGGAGGGGCGTGCGGTCTGCGAGGAGCTCGCCGCGGCGGGCCTGAGCACGCCCTTGACGATCGCCCTGGCCGAGGAGGGGGACTTCGCGCGGGCGGCGGAACTCGACGAGGCGGCCGCCCGGAACGAGGACTCGGACAACGTGTTCTGGAACCGGGTGCAGTGGGCGGCGAACCTGGAGGGCGCCGGGCGGCACGACGCCGCGTCGACCGTCTTCCGCGAAGTCCTGGAGGAGACCCGGCGCAAGGCGGCCGAACAGCTCACCTCCCTGTCCAAGCTCACCTGGGAGTCGGTCCATTACTCCCGGATGCGGGACGCCGTCGGCGACGGGGCGGGCGCCGCGGCCGCCCGGCGCGAGGCGCTGGGGGTCCTGGCGGAGCTGGCGAGCACGGGCGAGCCGAAGGGCTGGGGTCGCGCCCTGGGGTGGTGGAGGACGCTCTTCGTCCTGTCGGGACGGGCGGCCGAACCCGCCGCGAGCCCCGAGTCCCCGATGCCGCCCTACGGCGCGGAGTACGGATGGTCACGCGACGTGCGGGAGGGGTTCCTCGGCATGCGGGCGGGCCTCGAAAGGGAGGCGGAGGCGCTGCGCGCGGCGCACCGGCTGCCCGAACTGGTCGACGTCCAGCGCAGGATCAGCGTCCGCGTGGCCGTCCGCCAGGGCGACCACCACTACTTGTTCGAGGAGCGGTTGACGCCGTACTTCGACGAGGGCGTCGCGCTCTCCCGCCGCGTCCCGGACGACCGCGCACGCCTCGCCCGCGCCCTCGTCGACCGGTCGATGTTCCTCGTCGCCGCATGCGCCTTCGAGCCCGCGCACGCCGACTTCGCCGAAGCGGTCGCCCTCCTGGAGCGCTGATCGCGCGGCGGTCGGCGCCGACCGCCGGTAGTGCTGTGTCACGTGGTGTCGCGCAAGGACGCCGAGAGGGCGCACAGGGCCGCGCGGTTGGAGCGGCCCGTCTTGGTACCGAGGCTGGCGATGTGCTTCTCCACCGTGCGGGGCGAGATGTACAGGCGGTCCGCGATGTCCTTGTTGCCGAGGCGCTCGGCGAGCAGCCGGAACACCTCGTACTCGCGCACCGTGACCCCCTGGGTGCGCAGCACGTCCGGGATGCTGCCCGAGCCGGTGCGCCGCTGGGCGACGGGGGCGCCCATCCGGCGCAGGGCGGCCCGGCAGGCGTTCGCGACGGGGGCGACGGACTGCTGGTGGAAGTGGAGTTCGGCGCGGCGCAGCCAGGCGACGGGCTCCCCCCAGCCGTCCGCGTGGGCCGCCTCGGCGATGAGCCGCAGGCACAGGTGGAGGGCGGTGGCGTACGGCTCCGCGGTGCGCAGGGCCTCGTTGACGGCGGCGGCCGCCAGGTCGGGTCTTCCCTCCCGGCCGTCCAGAACGGCGCCCGCGAAGAGCACGAACTGTCTGTTCCAGCGCATCCGGCCTGGGGCGGTGGCCGCGATCTCCTCGAACGGACCGCGGCCGGCCTCGCCCGAGAGCACGTCCAGCAGCAGCCCGATGCCGTAGCGGCCGCTGAGGTAGTACGTGCTGGGGTTGGTGCTCTCCAGCTCGGCCACGGCGTGCAGTTCGCGGACCGCGGCGGACCGGTCCTCCTCCATCAGCGCGCAGAACGCACGGGCCAGCCCCCGGGTCAGCGGCTCCTCCTGGGAGCCGCTGCCGTCCCACTCGGCGAAGGCCGTGAGCGCGCGTTCCATGTCCGCCCGGTCGCCCTGGTGCGCGGCGAGGGTCGCCCGCGCCATCAGCACGTAGCGGGTGGCCGGTGCCAGGCGCAGCCGCTGGACGACGGCGAGGCACTCCTCGGAGGCCTGGGCGGCGGCGGCGAACTCGGCGCGCAGCACCGCGTCGAGGATCATGATCCCGTCGATGGTGTAGACGATGGTGGCGGAGCCGAGCCGCTGGGCTTCGCCGCGGGCCGCGAGCAGGGGGATCGTGTTGCCCTCGGTCAGCCAGTTGTTCCCGCCGATGCGGGTGAGGGCGTACATCCGCTGGAGCGGGAGCTGGTGCTGCTCGGCGGTGTGCAGGGCCGATTCCAGTAGGGCCGTGGCCTCGTCGAAGTCCCGCTCGCGGGCCAGCGTGGCGAGCAGCTCCCAGGCCTGGCAGACCACGGTGGGCAGCCCGTGCCGCTCGGCGGCCTGGAGCGCCGAGTAGGCCAGCTTCTCGGCGAGTTGGGTGCGGTCCGGGCCGGGCGTGTCGAGGGCGAGGTAGGCGGCCGTGACGTCGATGGAGGCGGTGCTGCGCTCGTCCGGGTGCACCCCGAGGAGCGCCCTGGCCTGGGCTATCTGCCGGTTGCCGTCCTCCCAGCGCCCGGCGGTGTGGGCCACCTTGGCCAGCCTGGTGTGCAGGGCGGCGAGCCGCTCGGCGCTCAGGCCGCTCCCGCCGAGGGTGTGCAGGTTCTCGGCGAAGCCGAAGGCCTGGGCGAAGTCGCCGGCTTCCGCGAGCGCGGGCAGCAGGGCCTCCAGGGCCGCCGTGCGGCCCGCCGCGTCGCCGCTGGCCGCGAGCAGCCGCTCGGCCCGACCCAGCAGGGTGACGGCCGAACCGATGGCGCCGGCCGACAGGGCCCGCAGCCCCGCCACGGTGAACAGCCGCCCGGCTTCCGCCTCGTCACCGGCCTGGGAGCGCAACTCCGCGACGAGCGGGCACCATTCGCCCTCCAGCTCCGGGTAGAGGTCCTGGACCGCGTCGGCGGCCCGGCCGGACATCTCCGCCCGGTTGGTGGGCGTGAGCTGGGTCAGCAGCGCCTCGGCGGTGAGCGAGTGGCGGAAGGCGTACCAGTCGGGGGCGGGTTCGTCGTGGACGACGAGCTGCGCCGCGACCCCCGCGTGCAGGTGGCTGAGCAGACTGCGGTCGTCGATGCCGGTCATCCGCTGGAGCACGGTCAGCGGGAAGCGGCGGCCGATCACGGCGGCCGCGGACAGCAGGGTCAGCCCCTGCGGCGCCAGGCGGTCGACGCGCCGCAGGATCCCGCGCGCGAGGGCGGTGGACACGTCGCTGCGCAGGTCGCCCACGACCCGCCAGCCGTCCTCGGCGCGGACCAGCGCGCCGCTGCCGATCATGCCCTGGAGGAGTTCCTCGACGAGGAAGGGACTGCCCGCGCTGTCGTCCCACAGGCGCGCGAGGGCGGCTTCCGGGACCAGCTCGGCTTCGGTGTCCAGCTGCGCGGCGATCACGGCGCGGACCTCGGGCCGGGTCAGCGGGGCCAGTTGTAGCACGGTGCCCACGCCGCGGCGGCGGGCCGATTCGGCCATGTCGAGGGCGTCGCAGGACTCGGTGCGGATCGTGGCCAGAAGTACCACGTTGGTGTACTCGAGGTTGTCCACGAGGTACTCGACGACGGCGAGGGTCTCGGGGTCGGCGTCGTGCAGGTCCTCCAGCAGGAGGAGCTGGCCGTCCTCCCGGCCCGTGGCGATGAGCAGCCGCAGCACGGCCTCGCCGAGGATCACCATCGAGCTGTTGTCCTGGGCGTCGCTGCTCCAGTCCGGGATGATCCGGCCCAGGGCGGGCCGGTACGGGCCGAGCGGCAGGTCGTCCAGGGACGGTCCGCCGGGCGGGCCGCCGCGGAACAGCGCCATCAACGCTTCCGTCAATGGCCGGAAAGGCACCGTGGGGCCGGTGGTGCTGCTCCGGCCCCGCAGCGCCCGCATCCCGTCGTTGAAGGCCATCCCCACGGCCTCGGCGGCGAGCCGGGACTTTCCGATCCCGGCCTCGCCCACCAGGAAGACGACCCCGCCGCGCCCACCCTTGGCCTCGGTCAACGCGTGCTTGATCTCTAAGAGTTGAGAGTCACGACCGATGATGTACCGCGGACGGGAACGCATGAGCGCAAATCTAGTTCATGCGTACGGTCCGCAGTGCACCGAAAGTCGGCCTTTTCCACGTACCGGCATCCGGATACCGGGCACTACCAGGTGACGTTGGGCGCCGAGACGCTGGTGTCGATCTGGCTGAGCGCGACCACGAGTCCGCTGGTGAGGACGAGACCGGCCAGCGCCCGGGCCCGCGCGCACGCCTTGTTGCGGCCCGACAGGGTGATGCCGCCCGCGGGGTCCCCGGCGGGGACCTCGGCGGCCGCGTCGGTGGTGGCGGCGGTGGCGTTGACCTGGAACTCCTGCATGGTGGTGAGTACCTTTCTCGGAACCTGAGGTGGAGGTGGCGCTCGGTGCTGCAGTGCGGTCGGTGCTGTGGTGCGGTCGGTCCGGCCGGAGCCGGTCAGTGGAGCAGCAGGACGGACGGGACCGCCTCCGGGAAGCCCAGCCTGAGCAGGGCGTATCCGATGCCGGAGAGGCCGGTGAGGAGTCCGGGTGAAGGGACGTGGTCGGGGGTGCCGCAGCGGTGGCCGTGGCGTTCGAGGCGGCCGAGGACCTGACCGGCGCGGTGGGTGAGGGCGGTGGCGGCCCGGGGGTGGCCCTGCCCGGCGAGGACGCTGAGCAGTTCCAGTGAGCCGAGGGTGCCGTTGCCCAGGCTGAGGTCGCCGAACTCGGCCGACTCGGTGGACTCCCCCGCCTCGGCGGGGTCGCTCAGCAGGGCCGCGCACCAGGTGAGTTCGGCTTCCGGGACCGGCTGACCGGCCCGGGCGAAGGCATCGGCGGCGGCGAGCGCGGTGCCCGCCAGCCCGGAGTGCCAACCGAGGTCGGCGGGGTGGCGCAGGGCCGCGTCCAGGGCGGGGCGCAGCAGGGCGGCGCCGGTACGGGCGTACTCCTCGGCCCGGACCGCCGCGGTGCCCGCCGGTCCCCGCTCGGTCTCGGCGGCGGCGTAGCGCAGCAGGGCCCAGCCGATGCCCGCGTCGCCCCGGGCGAACCCGGCGGCGGCGGGGTCGGGCCCGGTGGAGCCGGCGAGGCGCGGTGCGGCCCGGGCGACCAGCCGGTCGGCGAAGGCGGCGGCGAGGACGGCGGCGCCGGGCATCCCGGTGAGGCGGTGCACGGCGACGGTGGCGGCCAGTGCTCCGGCGAGGCCGTCGGCCAGGTCGGCCGGGCCGTCGGGGTCGGCCTCGACGGCGAGGGCGAGGGCGGTGAGCGCGTCCGGCAGACAGGCCCGCAGCGGGTCCGCGTCGGCGCCGCGGTCGGTGTCGCGGTCGGTGTCGCCGTCGAGCAGGGCGGAGAGCCGGGCCACGGTGTAGACGATGCCGCTGAGTCCGTGCAGCGCGCCCGGACCCACGGCGGCGCTGAGCGCGGGGTCGGCCGCGAGCGTGGCCAGCAGCTCCGGCAGCGGGGCGGCGGCCTGTCGGGCGAGCGTGGTGTAGCGTCCGGCGCCGGTCAGGGCGCCGAGCTGGGCCAGGAAGAGGGCCACTCCGCAGTAGCCCTGGGCCAGGCCGCCGCCCATCGGCAGCACGGCCCAGTGCTCACCGGCGACCTGCTCCAGGCCGAGCCAGTTGACCCGGCCGTCGCCGTGGACGGCGCGGGCCGCGATCTCGTCGGCGATCCCGCAGGCGGCGGTCAGCAGCCGGGAGGGGTCGGGCACGACGGCCGGGGCGAGGTGCCCGGCCAGCGCCGAACGGGGGCCGCCGCCGCTGAGGTTGGCGCCGGTCACCGCGAGCGTCGCGGCGATGATCCACTCCTGGTCGTGCCGGTCCACCTCGCCCATGCCGGCGATCTTGTCGAGGGCCGCCCGCAGACTGGGCGCGGGCAGCACCCCCTCGATGGAGGTGCCCCGCGAGGTGCGCACCGAGGTGTGCGCGGGGTGGTGGAAGAAGAGCGGTACGTCCCCCTCCCACAGGTCGGCGGTCTCGTCCTCGATCAGCCGCTGGCGGGCCGGGTCGTTCTCGGATTCCGCCCACAGCACCGCGAAGAGCGCGTCCCGGGTCAGCGCGTCGCGCAGCACGTCGGGATGGGTGGACTCCTCCAGCAGGGTCGTGTAGAGCCGGGTGGCGCGGGCGATCAGCCGTCCCGGGCTGGTGGCCCAGCGGCCCAGCAGGCCGTCCTCGCCGAGGAGTTCGGCGCGGTCCGCGGCGATCGCGTCGTATCCGGCCCGGAAGCCTTCGAGGAGCGCCGCCCGGTGGTCGCCGTGTCCGGCGGCCGGGTCCCGCGGGGCGGGCCGGTTCTGCCCGGCCGGGGTCTCGACGCGGCCGCGCCGCACCCGCATCTCGTCCGTTCCGGCGGCCTCCCAGCTCATGCCGTCGCTGGGGTAGGAGCCGCCGTGGCCACCGCCGAGGGCGGAGATGTCCATGGCGCCGTTCTCGCCGATGAGCAGGCTCGGCAGCAGGCAGGTGCGGTGGACCGAGGCGGACAGGGCGGCCGCCGCCGGGTCGGATCCGCAGGTCACCGCGGCGGGCAGGCCCGAGTGCAGCAGGGTCTCGGCGTCCACCAGGACCGGCTGGTCGCCGCAGGCGATGACGTTCTCGTAGTGCATGTCCACGCCGTCCACCGCGTACAGCAGGGCCAGCAGCGCGCCCTGGCGGCGGTAGAAGCGGTCGAGCTCGGTGGGCGAGGTGCACCAGCCGTGCTCGATGAACTCCAGCCAGCCGTACCCGGGCCGGTGCACCGAGCGCGGGGTCCGCAGGCCGAGGCCGGGCACCTTGGCGTTGGTCCAGGCGACGGCCCGGTCGAGCAGGGCGTGCTGGTCGAGCGGGCGGGGCTTGAGCACGACGGTGGCGCCGTCGGCGAAGCGCAGCAGGGCGACGGAGCGGTTGCCCTGGTGGACGTCGCCGCGGCCGAGGTCGATGCGTACCAGCGGTCCGGGGTCGGCGCCGCCGAGCAGGCCCCGCACGATCGCGGCCCGGTCGGCGGCGTAGCGGCGGACGAGTTCCGCGGTGGCGTCGCTGGCCTGGGCGCAGGACCGGGCCAGCATCCGGGCGAGCACCGGGTAGCCGGTGAAGAGCGCGGCCAGGCCCTCCCGGGTGCCGAGCCGGGCCAGGAAGTCGGCGAAGCGTTCGCGCGGGGTCTCCCCCGCCAGCCGCCCCGCGCTCCGCGCCGCGTGCAGCTCCTTGACCAGGGTGCGGGCGCACTGCCGGAGCAGCCGGTCGCCCAGCCAGCCCTCGAAGGCGGTGCGGACCGCGGCCAGTTCCGCCGCGGGCAGGTCGATCCGCTCGGCCGTGTCCGCCCAGGCCACCTCGGTCAGGGGGCGCAGCGCGGGGAGGAACACCGCGGCGCCGTCGGCCGCTTCGGGGCCGCGGGCCCCCGGCGCGGGGTCGGTCGTGGCGTCCGCGTCCGTGCGGTCGGCGGGGGCCCGCGCCACGATCCGCTCGGCGTACCCGGCCCACGCGGGCTTCTCGGCGCGGGCGGCGAGCCGCCACGGCAGCTCCGCCGCGAGGGCGTTGCCGGTGTCCTCGGTCTCGCCCAGACTCGCCAGCCGCGCCGCGAAGCCGTCGGGGTCCCCCAGGGCCCAGGAAGCGGGCCGGGCGTGGGGGGCGTCGGTGCGCGCGGGTGCGGGGGCACCCGGTGCGGCGAGCCGCTCCCGCAGGTTCAGGGCCTGTGCCCACCAGGAGTGGGTCAGGCCGCCGACCTCGGGTCCTGCGGCGGTGGCGGTGTCAGTCACAGGAGAAAACTCGCAGAGCCGCGCGCCGCGCACATGGGGGCACGTCCCCCATATTCCGAACGGCGGCCCCCACCGCCCCCCACCCATGCGGCGCGCACGCCCCGCGCCCCCGGCCCGCGCCCTCCCGGGGGACCCGGCGCGCACCCCGGTCCGACCTCGGCCGCACCGTCCCCGCCGCCCTCCGGCAGGACCGGGACGGCGGCCTTCACACGATCCGCCGCTCGTGGCGCCCCGCCTTCACAAATGTGGGGGCAGGGGCCCGATGCCGCCCCCGACGGCGGGCCCCAGTCTGGGAACCAGCACCCCTTCCGCCGGTCCGACACCCGGCAGGCGGATGACTTTCGGAGGACCCGGTGGGAGAACCCGTCCCTGTCAACGTCGTCGCACTCGATCCGGTGCTCGAAGCCGGCACCAAGAGCGCCCTGCTCGCCTGTCCGGAGGTGGCCCTGAGCACTCCGGGCGGCGAACCCCGCGTCGTGGTCATGACCGTGGACCGGGTCGGCCGCACGGAACTCGACGTACTGCGCTCCATCCGGGAGACCCCGTCCCGACCGGACGTGGTGCTGGTGGCGGGCGAGTTGGAGCCCACCGACGCCCTGCACGCGATCGCCGCCGGGGCCCGGGGGCTGCTGCGGCGCCGCGAGGCGGACCCGGTGCGCCTGGCCCGGGCCGTACGGGCCGCGTCCCGCGGTGACTGCACCCTGCCGCCGGACCTGCTGGAGCTGCTGCTGGAGCACTCCGGAGCCCGGGGGGCGGCGGCCGACGAGGTGGCCGGGCCCTGGGACGCGGCCGGGCTCAGCGACCGGGAGCGGTCGGTGCTGCGGATGGTGGCGGACGGCCACGAGACGAGCGAGATAGCCAAGCGGCTGTGCTATTCGCCGCGGACGGTGACCACCGTCGTGCACGACATCACCCAGCGCTTCCGGCTGCGCAACCGCGCCCATGCCGTGGCCTACGCGCTCCGGGCGGGCATGCTGTGAGCCCCGTCGCCGCACCGACGCGCACGTCGGCCCGCGAAGGGGGCCTCGAAGCGGTCCGGTTGAGCCGGATGCTGGCCCAGGTCACCACCGGCCTGGCCCCCGCCCCCGAACCGGCCCCGGACACGGTCGAGATGCCGTACCCGGATCTGCTGCGCCTGCTCGGCGGACATCCCGCGCCGCCCGCCGCCAGGCCCGTGACCGCCGCCGACGCGCCGCACCTGACCGCGCGCCAGACCTCGGTGCTGGCGCTGATGGCGGAGGGCCACGGCAACGCGGTGATCGCCCGCACGCTGTCCTGCTCGGAGCACACCGTCAAGAACGTCATCTACGAGCTGATGTCCCGGCTGCACGCCCGCAACCGCTCGCACGCGGTGGCCTGCGCGGTGCAGTACAGCCTCATCTGACGCGCGCCGGATCCGTGGGGCGGGGGCCCCGCGACCGCGGCGCGCGTCCGGCGCGGCTACCTGGAGGAGCGCGAGTTGCCGAAGAGGATCCGGTAGGCGATCAGCAGCACCAGCGAGCCCGCGATCGCCGCCCCCCAAGTGGCCAGGTCGAAGAACTGGTTCTGGATGGGCCGGTCGAGGAACTTGGCGGAGAGCCACCCGCCGATGAAGGCGCCGGCGACCCCGATCAAGGTCGTCCCGATCAGGCCCCCCGGGTCGCGCCCGGGCAGCAGGACCTTGGCGATGCCTCCGGCCAGCAGCCCCAGAATGATCCAGCTGACGAACCCCATACCCACTCACTCCTCTACCCTGCCTGCCCGCACCCACCCTCGGTGTGCGCGCTCACCAGGAAGGACGCCGCGGGGGCCGAAATGGTTCTCCGGCGCGGATCCGGTCGGTCCGCATGGGGAGGTCACCAGGGCTGCGCGGACCCGAACCTTGAGCGGGCTATGCCGTCAAGTGGCCGGAAAGGCACAGTCGTCGGGCAGGCCGGGCACGGTGCGGCGCATCCGCCCCGGTCCCTCCCCGTCCCGCGCCCTCCGTCACGCAGCGAGGCCTCCATGACACTGCCCGATCCGTCCGGTCCGGCGATCATCACCCACGTGCTGGTGGGGTACAGCCCGGTGATGCTCGGCAAACTGGACGTCCTGCTCCCCGAGAACTCCGTCCTGGTCGTGGAGGAGCCCGCCGTCATCGCCGCGCGCCGCATCGACGGCCTGGCCGACGCGCACCGCTGCGTGGCGGCGGTGCTCGCCGCGCCCAGCCAGGACGAGGAGCACCCGCAGCGGGTCGTCGCCGCGGTGCCCCGGCCCCCGGGCGTGCGCGCGGTCGTTCCGGTCGTGGAGTACGGCGTGGTGGCCGCCGCCGCCCTCGCCGAGGCGTGGGGGCTGCCCGGCGCGGGCCCGAAGGCCGCGCGGATCCTGCGGGACAAGGCCCTGCTGCGGGCCGCGGTGGACGGTACGGACCTGGACCAGCCCGCCTGGCAGCGGGCCCGCGGCCCCGAGGACCTGAGCGCCTTCCGCGCCCGCTTCGGCGGGGCGTGCGTGCTCAAGCCCGCGGGCCGCCAGGCCAGTCTCGGCGTACGGCTGTTGGGACCGGACGACGACGGCGCCGCGGCCTGGGCGCACACCACGACCGCCGACGAGCCGTCCCTGCACGCCGGTTACCCGGATTCCGCCCGCTACCTGGTGGAACAGCGCCTGTACGGGCCCGAGGTCAGCGTCGAGGCGGTGGTGCACGAGGGCATCGTCGGCTTCACCAACATCACCGCCAAGATGGTCCAGGACTCGCGCCACCCCGTCGAGACCGGGCACACCGTGCCCGCCGCGCTGCCGGCGGCGCAGGCCGACGCGCTGCGCGGCGCGGTGGCGGTGCTGGTGTCGGCGACGGGCTTCCGCTCGGGGGTGCTCCACGCGGAGTGGATCCTCGACGACGGCCGCCCGCACCTGGTGGAGTGCGCGGCCCGGCTGCCCGGCGGCGGGATCACCGCCCTGATCGACCTGGCCTACGGGACGGACATCCTGTCCGCGCTGCTCGGGGTCCTGGACGGCAGCGCTCCGGCGCCGCAGCGCCCGCCCGTCCTGGGCGCGGCCGTACGGTTCCTGATCGCGCCCGTCGGCCCGGTGGCGGCGGTGGAGGGCGCCGAGGCCGCCCGGCGCGCCTTCGGGGTGGAGGAGGTGCACGTCGGGGTGGCGCCCGGCGACGTCGTCCTCGCCGTCACCAGCTCGTGGGAGCGGGCCGGCTACGTCATCGCCACCGGTACGGACGCGGCGGCGGCGGCCCGCAACGCCGAGGAGGCCGCCGCGCTGGTCTCGGTGCGCACGGCGGGGCCCGCGGGAGGTGCGCGGTGACGCGGATCTCGCTCGCGGACTACGTGCCCGCCACGGCGGCCGGCCGGACCTTCGCCCTGACCTCGCTGATCAACGCGATCGGCACCGGCCTGTTCCTCGCGGGCTCCACGATCTTCTTCATCCGCTCGGTGGGCCTGTCCCCCGCCCAGATCGGCGCCGGCTTGGCCGTCTCCGGCTTCGTGGGCTTCCTGGCCACCGTCCCGATCGGCGCGCTCAGCGACCGGATCGGGGCCCGGCGGACGCTGATCGCGCTCCAGGTGTGGCGGGCCGTGTGGTTCGTGGCCCTGGCGTACGTGCACGGCTTCGTCGGGTTCCTGGTGGTGTCCTCCTGCCTCGCCGCCGCGGAGGGGGCGACGCAGCCGATGACGCAGGCGGTGGCGTCCGACACGACCGAGGAGTCCGACCGTACGCGGACCATGGCGATCGTCCGGACCGTGCGCAACATCGGCTTCTCGGTGGGCGCGCTGCTGGCCGCGCCGCTGCTCGCCGCCGACAGCATGTGGGCGTACCGGGGCATCGTGCTCGGCAACGCGGCGGCGTTCGTCGCCTCGGCGGTCATGCTGGGCCGGTTGAAGCTGGTGCGCTCCAGTGCGGCGCAGCGCAAGGTGGGGCCGCTGACGGCGATCCGGGGCTTCCGCGACTGGCGCTACCTCTCACTGGCCGGGCTGGGCGGCGTGCTCAACCTGCACACGACGCTGCTGTCGGTGGGGCTGCCGCTGTGGGCGATGACGGCCACGGGAGTGCCGGCCGGCTTCGTGCCGGTGCTGATCCTGGTCAACACGGCGTTGTCGATCACGCTCCAGGTGCCGGTGTCGCGCGGTGCGGAGCGGCCCGGCGGGGCGGCCCGCGCCCTGCGGCTGAGCGGTTTCGCGCTCGCCGCGTGCTGCGCGGCGCTGGCGGCGGTGCACGGGCTCGCGCCGCTCCTGGCCGGGGCGCTGCTGCTGGCCGCGTGCGTCGCGCTGACCTTCGGGGAGATGTGGCAGGCGGTCGGCAGCTGGGACCTGAGCTACGCGTTCGCGCCGGAGGACCGTCGCGGGACCTACCTGTCGGTCTTCAGCCTCGGCAACTCGGGGCAGCGGATCGTGGGTCCGGCGCTGGTGACGGGCGTGGTGATCGCGACGGGAGCGGCCGGATGGGCCGCGCTGGGCCTCGTCTTCTGCCTGGCCTCGGTCCTCGTACCGCCGGTGACCCGGGCGCTGGAGCGCCAGCAGGAACAGCAGGAACAGCAGGAACAGCAACGCGAGCAGGCGGAACGGGCGGAGCAGGGACAGAAGCGGGCAGCGAGCGAAGGGGCAGTGGCGTGAAGGATCTGCTGGTGGTCGGCGTCGGCACGATGGGGCGTCCGTACGTGGAGGCGGCGAGGCGGCTCGGGCACCGGGTCCGCGCGGTGGAGAACGCGGCGCTCATGGGCGGCCGCGCGGCCGAGGAGGGCGTCTCCTACTACCCGGTGACGGGATCCCTGGACGAGTCCTGGTTCGCCGGGGTGACGGCGGCCCTCGCGGAGCGCGCCCCGGACGGGGTGCTCGCCTTCGCGGAGGCCAACGTGACCGCGGGCGCGCTGGCGCAGGAGCGGCTCGGGCTGCCGGGCCCGTCCCTGCACGCCGCGGTGATCTCCCGCAACAAGGCCCTGCAACGCACCGGCTTCGGGGCGTACGGGGTGGCGCAGCCCGACTTCCTGCTGGCTCCGGACCTGCACGCGGCCCGGGAGTGGATGCTGGAGCGGCTGCCGGTGGTGGTCAAGCCGCTGTCCCTGGGCGGCAGCGAGGGCGTCGAGCTGGTCACGGGCGTCGCCGAGGCCGAGGAGATCGTCGTACGGCGCGGCGGCGAGGGGAAGATCCTGGTCGAGGCCGCGGTGGCGGGGCCGGAGTACAGCTGGGAGGCGCTCGTCCACGAGGGCGAGGTGCTCTTCGCCAACGTGACGGAGAAGGAGACCACCGCCCCGCCGTACTTCGTGGAGCTCTCGCACCGCTGCGGGTACGAGTTCACCGATCCGGCGCTGGCGGCGCGGGTGGACGCCCTGACCGCGGGGGTGTTGCGGGGGCTCGGGATGCGGACGGGGCTGGTGCACCTGGAGTTCCGGGTGGGGCTGGACGGTCCGGTCCTGATGGAGGTGGCGGTCCGCACCCCCGGGGACTTCCTGGCCGAGGCGGTGAGCCTGACGTACGGCTTCGACCTGCACGAGGCGGTGGTGCGGCTCGCGCTCGGCGAGCCGCTCGGCGATCTGGTGCGCACCCGCCCGGTGGCGTACGCGGCGACGTACTTCCCCACCTGTGCGCCCGGCACGATCACGCGGGTCGACGGCCTCGCGGAGATCGCCGCGCACCCGGCGGTGGTCCGGGTCGGGCTGCGCAAGGGAGCGGGCGACCGGGTCGGCCCCCTCACCTCCTCCTCGCAGCGCCTGGGCCACATCCTGGTGAAGGCGGACTCCCCCGCCGCCCGCGAGGACGCCCTGAAGTTCCTGTCGGAACGGCTGCGGATCACCGTACGACCCGACTGAGACGGGCGTGCCGGGCCGGGCCGGGCCGCCGCACGGAAGGGGTGCGGCGGCCCGGTCCCGCGTCGGTCAGGCGCGCGCGGTCAGGGTGACGGGCAGGTCGAACAGGTCGTTCTGGGTGACGATCGGCTTGTTGCGCAGCTCCTCGCGGGCCACCGCCAGGGTCAGTTCGGGGAAGCGCGCGTACAGGGCCGGGAGGGCCACCGCGGCTTCCAGCCGGGAGAGCGCGGCGCCGGGGCAGACGTGCGGGCCGTGGCCGAAGGAGATGTGCCGGTTCGGGGTGCGGGTGATGTCGAACGAGCCCGCGCTCTCGCCGTGCTGGGCCTCGTCGCGGCCGATGGCGCCGAAGGAGACGACCAGGCCCTCGCCCTTCGCCAGGATCGCGTCGCCCACCTCGACGTCCTCGGCGGCGAAGCGGATCAGGACGTGCGAGGTGGGGGTCGACCAGCGCAGGGTCTCCTCGATGACGTCCTCCCAGGACGCCTCGCCCTTCAGCACGAGGGCGCGCTGTTCGGGGTGGGTCTCCAGGGCGACGACCGCGTTGACGATCAGGCTGATGGTGGTCTCGTGGCCGGCCGCGACCATCAGCTGGAGGGTGTTGGTGATCTCCTCGGTGGTGAGGCGGTCACCGTCCTCGGAGGCGGCGATCAGCGCGCTGGTCAGGTCGTCACCGGGGTTCTCCCGCTTGGACTCCACGATCCGGCCGAACAGCGCGCCGAGGTCCGCCATCATCTGCGGGACCTCCTCGGGCAGGGTCTGCGTCGAGAAGAACTTCTCGAACAGCTCCTTCATCCGGGGGTGGTCGGCGGCGTCCACGCCCATCAGCGCGCTGATCACGTTCATCGGCAGCGGGTAGGCGAAGCGCGCCTTGAGGTCCACGGTCTCCCCCGCGGGCACCTCGGCGAGCCGGTCCAGCATGTCCGTGGTCAGCGCTTCGATGCCGGCGCGCAGCGTCTCCACCCGGCGCACGGTCAGCGCCTGCGCGACCAGGGTGCGCAGCCGGCGGTGCTCGTCGCCGTCGACGGTCAGCATGGAGCGGCCGGGGTTGACGAGCCCGATCAGCGGCCAGTCCAGGGGTATCTCACCGCGCTGCCAGGCGCCCCAGACGTTGATGTCCTTGACGATGCGGGGGTCGGTGAGCAGCTTGCGGGCCTCGGCGTGGTGGGTGACCGCGTAGCAGGCCACCCCGCCGGGCAGGACGACGCGGACCAGCGGTCCGGCGGCGCGCAGCGCGGCGCTCTCGGCGTCGAGGTCGGCCACGAAGGGGTCCAGGGCGATGGCGGTGGAGCCGGTGTGGTCGATCGGGCACGTCATCTGGTGGCTCCAAGGGCGGGGGTCGGGGTGTAGGTCACGGGCAGTTCGGACAGGCCGCGCAGCCAGGGCGAGGGACGGCGCGCGAGCGCGGAGGCGGGGACCGCCAGGTCGACGTCGGGGAGCCGGTCGAGGAGGACCTCGATGCCGGTCCGCGCGATGACCTCGGCGACCTCCTGCGCGGGGAACGGGCAGCGGTGTTCGCCGTGCCCGAAGGAGAAGAAGGCGTTGTTGCCGCCGGTCAGCGCCCCGGCGTCGGTGCGCACGTGCGGGTCGGAGTTGGCGGCGGCCAGCCCCAGCAGGACGAGGTCGCCGGCGGCGATCCGGCGACCGCCGAGGTGGGTGTCGCGGGAGGTCCAGCGGCCCGCCACGTTCTGGGTGGGGGTGTCCTCCCACAGGACCTCGTTCATGGCCTCGCCGACGCTGTGCCGACCGCCCGAGAGGGAGGCCGCGAAGCGGTCGTCGGTGAGCATGAGGCGCAGCGAGTTGCCGATCCAGTCGGCGGTGGGCTGGTGCCCGGCGGCCATCATGACCATGAGGTCCTGGGCGACCTCGTCCAGGGTGAAGCCGGACCGGTTGGCGAGCATCCGCGAGGCGACGTCCGGGCCGGGCTCGGCCGACTTGGCGGCGAGCAGCGCGTACATGGAGGCGCCGAGGTGCTGCTGTCCCGCCAGCGCGCCCGCACGGCCGTTGATCATGTCGTTCATGGCGGTGACGAGGCCCGGCCCCTCCTCGTCCGCGAAGCCGTAGATGCGGGCGAGGACGCGCAGCGGCAGCAGCATGGCGTACTCGCCGACGATGTCGCACTCGCCCTTGCCGCAGAGCCCGTCGATCAGCTCGTCCGCGAACCGCTCGGCGTGCCCCTTGAGTTCGAAGGGATCGATGGCCTCCAGCGCGTCGGAGATCACCGCCGCCCGCTCGCGGTGGCGCTCGCCGACGGTGTAGAGGATCGACGGTTGCTTGCGGCCGATCATCGGCAGGAGCGGCCAGTCGGCGGGGATCCGGTCCCACTGGTTCCACAGGTCGGAGTCGCGGGAGAAGAGCACCGGGTCGCTGGTGACCTGGTGCAGTTCGCGGTAGCCGAGGACCAGCCAGGCCGGTACGTCGCCGTCGAGGACGACCGGGGCGACGGCGCCGTGGTCGCGGCGCATCTCCCGGTACAGCTCGGCGGGGTCGGTCTGGAACCGGGGGCCGCCCAGCGGGACGGGGCGGTGCTCGGGGGTGGTCACGGGGTGGGCTCCGGGGTCGTCGGCCGGTCGGCCGTCTGGGCGTGCTGGGTGTGCCGTTCGTGGCGGACGTGTTGGACGTGCCGGACGAGGGAGATGAGGACCTGCTTGCTGGACTCGCGCGAGCGGGCGTCGCAGAAGACCAGCGGGACGTGCGGCGGCAGGTCCAGGGCGCTCCGGATCTGTTCCGGGGTGTGCACGGGACCGCCGAAGTCGTTGCAGGCCACCACGAAGGGCGTGCCGTGGTGTTCGAGCCTGTCGATGGCGTACCAGGAGTCGGCGAGCCGCCGGGTGTCGACGAGGACGACCGCCCCGAGGGTGCCGGAGAACAGCCGGTCCCACAGGAACCAGAAGCGCTCCTGGCCGGGGGCTCCGAAGAGGTAGAGCACGTTGTGGGCGTCGAGGGTGATCCGGCCGAAGTCGAAGGCGACGGTGGTGGCGGTCTTGGTGGCGACGCCGCCGGTGTCGTCGACCGCCTCGCCCGCCTTCGTCATCGTCTCCTCGGTGTTCAGCGGACGGATCTCGCTGACCGAACGGACCATGGTGGTCTTGCCGACGCCGAAGCCGCCCACCACGACGATCTTGAGACCGTTGTCCGCGGTGCTGCTGAGGGCCTGCCGGGCCGGGCGGGGTTCGCGCTGGTCAGCGGGCTGATCAGAGATTGCGGAGTCCAACGAGCACCTGCTCCAGGATGTCGGGGTCGGGAAGGAGGTACGCCGAACGCGGGTGGCGGGCACTGATCTTGCCGGTGCCGAGCAGGTCGGCGAGCAGGATCCGCACGATGGAGACCGGCAGGCCCAGCTCCGCGGCGATCTCGACGACCGCCGTCGGGTACTGGCACATCCGCAGGATGGCCGCGTGTTCCGACTGCATGCCGACGATCGGATCGCATTCGGCGACGACCAGGGTCACGAGGTCGAAGGCGTCCGAGCCGGAGCGGCTGCGGCCGCCCGTGAGGGTGTAGAGCCGGTCCGGGGAATCGTCCCGGCCCGGCCTGCTCCGGCTCATCCCCGGGGCCTGGCGATCAGGTGTTCACCGAGCTGTTCGACCAGTTCCGACATGTTGTGTCCGACGAGGCCCGCGTCCGCGTCCTCCGCCGCGACCAGCGCCAGGTGGGCGCCTTCGCCCGCCTCGACGATGAAGAGGATCCCGCCGTAGAACTCGGCCATCGCGGAGCGGACGCCGCCGCTGCCGTCGCCGAACTCGATGGACGCCCCGTGCGAGAGGCTCTGGATCCCGGCCGCGATCGCCGCGAGCTGGTCGGCCTGGTCGACGGAGAGCTCCGGGGTGCGGCAGAGCTTGAGGCCGTCCCGGGAGAGCACGAGGGCGTGGCGGGCGCCGGGGGTGCGTTCCAGGAGGCTCTCCAGGAGCCAGCCGAGCGTCTCGTCGGTGGTGGTGCCGGTCATCGCGTGTTGCCTTCCGGGTGCGGGGGGTGCGGGGAGTTCGAGGGCCCTGCGGGCGGCGCGGCCGCGGCGCCGCGCACGGCCTGGCGGAAGCTGCCGAAGCGGGCGGCGGAGCGGGAGGCGTCCGCGGGGGCGGGCTGGCGCCCGGCCGACGGGTCGCCGGCCCCCTCGGGGTGGGCGGCGGCCAGCGTCCGGCCACGGCGCCGCTGCGGCAGTCCGCTCTCGCCGAGCGCGGGGTGCCCGCCGGTGTCCTCGGCGTCCGTTCCGCCGACCGCGCTCGCGTCGGTACGGGTCGCGGGGCGCGCGGGGTCGCCGGCGTCCGCGGCGCCGGTGCGCGCGGCGCCGTGGTCCGCCGCGGGTTCGGCCGTCGCGGCGGCCGGGTCGGCGGTACGGGGGTCCGGGCGTCCGGCGCCGGAGGCGGCGTCGTCCGTGCCCACGGGGACGGGGACACCGCCCTCGGCGGCGGGGTTCACCGAGGGACCCCGGCTGATCAGGTCCTGGGGGAGCATCATCAGCGCGCCGGTGCCACCGCGCGCCGACGGGCGGAAGGACACGGTCAGTCCGTGCTTGCGGGCGAGGCGGCCGACCACGGCCAGGCCGAGGCGGGTGCCGGAGAGCCCGGCCAGGTCCAGCGATTCGGCGGCCACGGCCTGTTGGGCGCGGCGCAGCTGCACCTCGCTCATCACCAGGCCGCTGTCCTCGACGGTGATGATGATCCCGGCCGGGACCTCCTCCACGTACACGTGGACCTCGGCGGTCGGCGGCGAGAAGTTCGCCGCGTTGTCGAGCAGTTCGGCGAGCGCGTGCATGACGCCCTCGGCGGCGTGCCCGGCGATGGCCGCGTCGCTGGTGAAGTGCAGCCGCACCCGCTGGTAGCTGCCGATCCGGCCCATCGCGCCGCGCAGGATCGACTCCATGACGATCGGCTTGGCCCAGCGGCGGCCCGAACGGGCGCCGGTGAGCACCGCGATGGAGTCGGCGAGGCGGCCCGCCTGGGCGGTGCGGTGGTCGAGGTGCAGCAGGTCTCCGAGGACGTCCTCGTCGGCGTGCCGGTGCTCCATCTCCCGCAGGTCGGCGAGCATGCCGGTGGCCAGGGCCTGCATCCGGCCCGCCGCGTTGGCGGCGGCGGCCATGGCGGCCGCCCGGCCGGATTCGGCGCGGCGCAGCTCGTCGCCGAGGTGTTGGCGCGCGCTGAGGTGGGAGGCCGTCAGCCGGTCCGCCTCGGCGGCTCCGGCGCGGCCGAGCCGGTCCAGCTCGGCGGCGTGGTCGCCGACCAGTTGTCGGCGCTCGGCGGTGCGGGCGGCCGCGTCACGGGCCGCCGCGGCGGTGAGCCGGGATATCTCGGCGTCCCGGGCGGACACGTCGGCGGCGAGGGCGGCGGTGCGCCGACGCAGCAGTTGGGCCGTGCGCGTCGTCCAGGTGAGCCCGAAGGCGGCGATCCCGAGCAGCAGGACGCCGGTCACGGAGAACCAGGCGAGCGGGGTCTGGACGGTCGACGGGGCCGCGGCCACCGCCGCCGTGCAGAGCGCTCCGCCGACCGCTGCGGTGAGCAGCAGGGCGAGCGCGGAGGGGCGAAAGGGGGAGGGCGACGCCGTCATCAATCAAAGCCTCAAACCGGGCAGAAATGGAAGAGAGGGTTCCTGTGGCAACGAGAGGCAACTATAGGAGAGTTGCTGATCGATTGAGAAAGTCCTTGATGAAGATTGGATCGCTGGACGGTCACTTGGTGGCCATTTGAGGCGTTTCGTCGTCTCATTTTCACGTGCCAACACCCGCCACGAAGGCCCTCGCGCGACCGCCGGAGCAAGATCATGTGACCTGGCATCAGGGCCGCGGACGCTCCCGACGCTCCCCCGACGCTCCCCCAGACGGCCTCCCGACGGACTCACGGCGGACTCACGGCGGGGCAATGGCCCACTTCCAAGGCATCAGAATGGCCCTTCTGGACGGGACATGGGCCTCCTAGGATCGGACGGGTGACCAACAAAGTTGATTTCTACTTCGATCCCATCTGCCCCTTCGCCTGGATCACCTCCCGCTGGATCCTGGAGGTGGAGAAGCAGCGCGACCTGGACCTCAATTTCCGTGTCATGAGCCTGTCCGTGCTCAACGAGGGCAAGGAAGACCTGCCCGAGCGCTACCGCAGGCTGCTGGAGACCGGCTGGGGCCCCGTGCGGGTCTGCATCGCCGCCGCCCAGGAGCACGGCGAACACGTACTGCGCGACCTGTACACCGCCCTCGGCACCCGGCTGCACAACCAGGACCGGTCGGCCACGGACGAGCTGATCCGCGAGGCCCTGGCCGAGGTCGGCCTGCCGGTGGAGCTGGCCGAGGCCGCCGAGCGCTCCGAATACGACGACGCCCTGCGCAAGAGCCACCACGAGGGCATGGACCCGGTCGGCGAGGAGGTCGGCACGCCGACGATCCACATCGACGGCACCGCCTTCTTCGGACCCGTCCTGACCTCGATCCCGCGCGGCGAGGACGCCGTACGGGTCTTCGACGGCGTGCGGCTGCTCGCCGGATACTCCGACTTCTTCGAACTCAAGCGCACCCGGACCGGCGGCCTCGACTTCAGCTGAGGCCGCACCACCGCCGGGGCGCGCCTCCGGTCGGGGCGGACCTCGCGGTGCGCACCTCCGACCGGGGAAGCCCCTCGTTCAGTGCGGGCCGGATCGCGGCCGGTCGCCCTTGCGGCGGCCGGCCGCCGCCGTGAGCGCGACACAGGCCGTGAAGACCAGGCCCGCGCCCCGCAGGCCCAGCCACAGGGTGAGCGCCCCGACGCCCACCACGGGCAGGGAGATCCCGCAGTAGGCGACGACGAACAGCGTGGAGATCGTGGCGCCCCGCTGCTCCGCGGGAGCCGCGGCCGATACGGTCGCCACCGCCGCGCGGAAGGCCATGCCCTGGCCGACCCCGGCGAGGGCGCCGCCCACCACGAGCAGCGGCAGCGATTCCACCGCCAGCGAGGCGGCGACCAGCGCCAGCCCGGCCACCAGCAGCAGCCGCCCGCGCGGCAGCGCGCGCTCCGCCTCCAGCCGACCCGCGGCCCACTGGCCCGCGGTGGAGGCCAGGAAGACCGAGAAGACGATGGCCCCCGCCACCGCGTGGTTGGTGACGTCGAGGGTCTGCGCGACGAAGGTGGGCGCCACCGCCGTGAACAGCCCCAGCAGCGCGAAGCCGGCGAAGGCGGCCGGAGCGCAGAGCGCGAACGCCGACCGCGCCCCGGGCGGTACGCGCAGCCCCTGGGGATGCGGCCGGGCGCGCCGGTCGGGCCGCTCCACGGTCTCGGGCAGCAGCAGCACGACCACCGCCGCGGGCACGAGCAGCGCCAGGTGCACCAGGAAGGGCAGGGCGAGCGGGTGCGGGGCGTACTCGGCGAGCAGCCCGGCCACCAGCGGTCCGCAGCCGAGGCCGCCCATGTTGGCGGCGGTCGCGGCGAAGGCGGCCCGGGCCCGCCCCTCGGGCGGGGCCAGCTCGATGACGGTGGCGGTCGCGGTGCCGCTGAGCAGCCCTGCGGCGAAGCCGGACAGCAGCCGCCCGGCGAAGAGCAGCGGCAGCCCGTGCTCGGCCAGGAAGCAGACGGCGCTCGCCGCCGACAGCGCGAGCGCGGCCAGCAGCACCGGCCGCCGCCCGGCCCGGTCGGAGTAGTCCCCGGCGAGCAGCAGCACGGCCAGCACGCCGACCGCGTAGACGGCGAAGACGACGGTCACCACGAAGGTGGAGAAGCCGATCTCCTCGCGGTAGATCCCGTAGAGCGGGGTCGGCAGCGTGGTGCCCATCATGCCGACGGCGAAGACGGCCGCGGCGGCCAAGTACCCGGGTCTGCGGCGCGGTGCGGCGTTGATCACCTGCGCATCGTACGAGCGGGCCCGCGCCCCGCCCGGGAGCCCGGCCCGGCTCCGCGCGCCCTCCGCGCACTGCGCGCGCACCCGCTGCGCAGATCGTCAAGGATCGCTGCACGCAGTGCACAGCCGTGGAGGCCGCCCCTGCCTAGGCTCGGGGAGCGGAGTGCGTGAGCGGGTGGTGTTGGCATCGGGGGACGCAACACCACCCCTCGCGCTCCCGCGACACGAGGTATGACGGAATCCTGACGGCGGGCCGCCGACCCTGGTGCCGGGCGGGCGACGGTGGTCGAATCGCCGGGTGAGCACAGAACAGCACGGACGGGACCCCGAGCGCCCGAACCCCGAGCGCCCCGATCCGGACGGCCGGGGCTCCCCGGTCGGCCGCCGCGTGGTCCTGGGGATGGTCGGCCTCGGCGCCGTGGGCCTGGCCGCCGCCCCCGTCCTCCAGCGCGGCTTCGAATCGGTCCTGGGGGCCACCGCCGACAAGGACCCCACCGGGATCACCTCCCTGCTGCCCAACGGCGGCGGCTTCCGCTACTACTCGGTGGCCTCCTCCGTCCCCCGGCGCGGCCCCGGGGACTACCGGCTCACCGTGGACGGCATGGTCGAGCGCCCGGCCACGTACACCCTGGACGACCTCGGTCGGCTCCCGCAGACCCGGGTCGTGCGCGACGTGCAGTGCGTGACGGGCTGGCGGGTCCCGAACACCCCCTTCGAAGGGGTGCCGCTGTACCGGCTGCTGGACGCGGCCGGTGTCAGCCCGCAGGCCCGGGCCATCCGGTTCACCTGCTTCGACGGCGCGTACACCGAGAGCCTGACCCTGCCGCAGGCCCGGCGCGACGACGTGCTGGTGGCCCTGCGCATGCAGGACCAGCCCCTCGGCCACACCCACGGCGGTCCGGTCCGGCTCTACGCCGCCCCCATGTACTTCTACAAGTCGGCGAAGTGGCTCTCCGGCATCACGGTGACCCGGGACGTGGAACCGGGCTACTGGGAACGCCTCGGCTACGACGTCGACGCCTGGGTCGGAAAATCGAACGGACGCGACGATGCCCCTACCGTCTGAGGCCGCCGCGGCGACCGCCGCTCCGCGGGTGCGCCGGTTCGGCCGCTCCCAGCGCCTGGTGCACCGGGCCACCGGCGTCCTGATGGGCCTGTGCGTGGCCTCGGCCGCCTGCCTGTACCTCTCCCCGCTCGCCGAGCTGGTCGGCCGCCGCCACCTCGTCGTCACCGTGCACGAGTGGTCCGGGCTGCTGCTCCCGGCGCCCTTCCTGCTGGGGCTGGCGTCGCGAACCTTCCGCGGCGATCTGCGGCGGCTCAACCGCTTCGGCCCGCACGACGGGGCGTGGCTGCGGGCGGCGCTGCGCCGGGACCGGTGGAGCCCGCGCCCGGCCGGGAAGTTCAACGCCGGGCAGAAGGTGTACGCAAGCTGGCTGGCCGGGGCGGTCCTGGTGATGCTGGGGACCGGGCTGCTCATGTGGGTGACGGGCTTCGCACCCCTGCGCTGGCGGACGGCGGCCACTTTCGTCCACGACTGGCTGGCGCTGGCCCTGGGCGTGGTGCTCGCCGCGCACGTGGGCAAGGCGCTGGCCGATCCGGAGTCCCGGCGCGGCATGCGGACCGGCTCGGTGGACCGGGACTGGGCCCGGCGGGAACACCCGCTGTGGCGGATCCCGGACGACCGGGAGGACTGAGCGGGCGGACCGCTCAGCCGCCGTCGCGGACGGCCACGATGCCGTTGAAGACGCCGACGTACGCCGTGCCGTCGGGGCCGATGGTGATCGGCGCCCAGTTGTTGTCGTACAGCGGTCCGGTGCCGGTCAATCGCCTCCAGCGGCGCTGTCCGGTGCGGAAGTCGACGGCGCTGAGGTACCAGGCGTCGATCCCCCAGGCGTTGGGCTGCTTCTCGTAGAAGTAGAGCAGCCCGTTGGCCGTGGAGAGCTTGGGCACGGTCGAGGGCGAGCGGATCCCGCTCTCCCACACGGTGTCGCAGCCGCTGCCGTCCGGCCGGACGTCGACCCGGCTGACGCCGCCGACGACGCTCCTGCCGCGCACCAGGGTGGTGAGGTTCTCGTAGCCGTAGTTGTTCTCGACGACGAGGCTGTTGCCCCAGCTGATCAGGGAGTTGTCGGTCGTGGACGCGCCGGAGCCGAAGACCGGGACCTTGCAGACGAGCCGCCGGTCGGCCGGGACGTCGACGCCCCGCCGGTAGACGAGGACGTTCATCCGGTCGTCGGCGTTGTCGGTGATGGCGACGTAGCCGTCGCCGAAGAGGTCCGGGGTGGTGCCCGAACCCTGGTTCACGGAGCCGGGTTTGGTGCCGCTGCCGCGGTCGTAGGTCTGGCGCCACTGCACCTGCGGGGTGCCGTCGGCCGTGGCGCGGAAGCTGTAGAGCGCGTGGTCGGAGACGATCGACACGCCGTCCTCGGCGACGGAGAAGGAGTTCTGGATCTCCTCGCCCTCCAGCCGGACGGAGCGCAGCGCCCCGGTCGCCGGGTCGAGGGTGCCGACACGACCCTGCCGGGTGACCCACCAGATGCGGCCCTGCCAGTCGGGCATCACCGAGGTGAGCGGATCGCAGGCGCCACGGGGTCGCAGGTGGGTCCAGCTCACGCAGTCGTGCGGGACCTGACCGGTGAGGTCCCAGTCGTCGACGACGGTGAACTTCCAGCTGCCGTCGGGGTTCTGGCCGTGCGCGAGGCGCAGGACGTGCTGGCGGGCGTCGGCCAGCACCGCCCGGTCCTGGTCGTCCAGGTAGAAGTACGCGCCGCCCGAGGTGTCCTTGAATATCTTGGAGAAGTCGAGCGAGGTGATCGCCTCGACCGTCGAGGAGCGCTGCGGGAGTCGGTACTCCGCGAGCGTGGCGAGGGAGCGGGGGTCGAGCAGTTTGACCTCGAAGCCGGAGAAGGTGCCGCAGACCGTGACCAGGCGGCCGGCCGCGTCGAAGGTGGCCGTGGCGCACTCGCCGCCGAGCGCGGCGATCTTCTCGCTGGTGACCTCGGGGTTCCTGCCGAGCGGACCGGACCAGGGGTAGGTGGCGCTGCCCGCCGCGTCGGCGTGCATCCCGCTGCGCCCGTTGGGCGCGAGGAAGGGGTGCTGGGGCGGGGCCTGGCCGGGCACCGGTTCGGCCGTCGCGGGACTGCCGTCGTAGTGGCTGACCAGCCGGTGGCCGGGCGCCTGGGGTATCGCGTCGGCCCGCGTCGGGGAGATCCCGTACATCGCCACGACGACGGCGACGGCCGGAATCACCGCGCAGTTCAGCGCCCTTCGCACCATCGGCGCCTCCTCCTCCGTACTGCGTCCCTCTTCCGTCCCGTTGACGGCGTGCCCGACATCGCGCGGGCCAGACGGTAGATCGGGCGACCGGAGGAGTCCATGCACGGGCGGGATGATTCGCCCGCGCGCGACGCCGGTCAGGGCCTGAGGTCGCCGACCACCTGCGCCGTGGCCGCGAGGCCGTTGTGGATGGTCGCGGCCATGCTGCTGCTCGCCAGGTAGAAGCCGAGCAGCACGCAGACCAGCGCGTGCGAGAACTTGAGGCCGCCACTGCGTACGAAGATCGACGCGAGGACGACGAGCAGGACGACCACGGAAAGCGAAATCACCATCGGGCACCTCCTTGTGCGCGGCGCCATGGTGGCGCAGCGGGCGGTGCCTTCGGGTGAAACGCGCGTCCGCCATACGGGTGTTGACCGTGTGTGACAACGGTGGATCAGCGATCGGCGTGCATACGGGCCGCGTTCGAGGGCCGTCGAGCGGCGCCGGCACCCGGGGTCTTGCCGCGGGGGCGGAGCGCGTGCCATATATGTCTAGACCTTTGCGGCGCCGATGGCGGCCCCCACCCGCCCCGGCCCCACCCGGACGGCGCCGCACCGACACCCCGTGAGGACGCCCCCTTGCGCCGCCCCGCCTCCCCCACCGCAGCCACCTCCCCCACCGGAACGGCCGCCCGCTGCCTGGCCGTCGCCGCCCTCGCCGCCCTCACCGCCTGCGGCTCCCCCGACACGCGGCCCCCCGCGCCGCCCTCCGAGCTCACCGCCCAGGCGGGGAGCGCCACTTCCGTGCACGTGATGTGGCGATCCGCCGACGCGCGCGACGGCGTGACGCGGTATCAGGTGCTCCAGGGCTCGGCCGTGGTCCGGGAGGTCCCGGCCGAGAAGACGATGGTGGACCTCACCGGCCTGACTCCGCAGACGGCGTACTCCTTCACCGTGCGGGCCCAGGACGCCGCCGGGAACCTCTCCGCCCCCAGCGCCGCGGCCACCGTCACCACGGGGGCCGCCAAGGCCGAGGACCACCGGCCGCCGACGGCACCGACGCGCGCGTCCGGCCGCCCGGACGGCGCCCGCGCCGCCGCCCTTTCCTGGTCCCCCGCCACCGACGACACGGGCGTGACGGCCTACGACGTCTACCAGGGCGGGGTGCGCATCCACACCGCCGGCGCCGCGGAGACCGGCACCCGGCTGACGGGCCTGCAGCCGGACACCGTCTACACCTTCACCGTGCGCGCCCGCGACGGCGCCGACAACTCCTCGCCCGACAGCCCGCCGGTGGACGTCACCACCGCCACCGCCACGGGAAAGGGCCCGAGCACGGCGCCCGCCGACTTCACCGCGACCGCTGCGCCCGGTTCCGTCGCGCTGTCCTGGAACCCGCCCGACACCGGGCAGCCCACCGCCGAGTACCAGCTGTACGTCAACGAACGGCCCACGACCATCATCCAGTTCGGTGCGGGCGCGGTGCCCGCGGGGCGGGCCGAGTATCAGCTCAGCGTCGCCGAACCGGCCGGTACGGTCTGGTCGCTGAAGCTGCGCGCACGGCTGCCCGACGGCAACTGGGGGTCCTTCTCGGCGGAGCGCCGGGTCCCGCTCGCCTGAGCCCCCGCGCCCGCGCGGACCCCCGCGGCCGCGCGTGATCTTCCGCGATCTTCACCGAACGGCACTGCCACGAACGCGGATCGCGCACAATACTTCCGTGTTCGGTGAGTACTCGATCAACAGCGGTCAGTCCGGTCCGCCGGGCGGCGACCCTCGGCCAGACTCTGCCTCCGTGCCGGGGAACCTGCCGCCGGAGACGGCGGCGTTAGTCGGTCGGGAGCGCGAACTCGACCTCATCGAAGCGCTGTTGCGCGAGCGCAGATTGACCACGCTGACCGGTGTCGGAGGCGTCGGCAAGTCCCGGCTGGCCCTGCGCGCCCTGCACGCCCTGCCCCCGGGACACCGCGACGGAATCTGGTGGGTGGAGCTGTCGCCCCTGCGCGATCCGGAGCTGCTCACCTCCACCGTCGCCCACGCCCTGGGGCTCTCCGACCACTCCGCACGCTCCCCCGACGAGGAGCTCTGCGCCTGGATGGCGGACAAGGAGCTGCTCCTGGTCCTCGACACCGCCGAACACCTGGTGGCCGCCTGCCGCCACCTGGTGGGCGAACTCCTCCAGTCCGCCCCGGGCCTCACCGTCCTGGTCACCTCCCGCGAACCGCTGGGCTCCCCCGGCGAGATGCTGGTCGAGGTCCGCCCGCTGCCCGCCGAGGGACCCGACAGCGACGCGCTCGCCCTCTTCCGCCAACGTGCCCTGGCCGCCGCGCCGGAGACCGCGGCCGCCTTCGCCGATCCCCGGCGCGCCGCCGTCGCCGCCGAGGTCTGCCGGCGCCTGGACGGGATCCCGCTCGCCCTCGAACTCGCCGGCGCCCGGATGCGGTTGTGGAGCCTGGAGGAGATGGCCCAGCGCCTGGACGCGCGCTTCGAGGTGCTGTCCGACCCGCTGAGCGGACTCCAGCCGCGGCACCGCACGATGCGGACGGCGATCGGCTGGAGCCACGAGCTGTGCGCGCCGGTGGAGCGGCTGCTGTGGGCACGGCTGTCGGTCTTCGCCGGGGACTTCGACCTGACGGCCGCCCGGGCGGTGTGCTCGGGCGGGCCGCTGCCACCGGCCCGGGTGGAGCGGGTGCTGGCCGCCCTGGTCGCGAAGTCGGTGGTGCGGCGCACCGAGGAGCGGGGCAGCGGGACCCGCTACCGGATGCTGGACACGATCCGCGAGTACGGGCACGACTGGCTGATCGAGCTCGACGAGGTGCGCACGCTCGCCGATCGGCACGCCCATTGGTACGCGGCCCTCGCCCGGGCCGCCGACGCGGGCTGGCTCGGCCCGGGCCAGGTCGACTGGTACCGCAGGATGACCGCCGAACACGCACAGCTGCGCACCGCCCTGGAGCACCTGCTGGGCAGCGACCCCGCGACGGCCCTGGAGATGGCCGGGGCGCTGTGGTTCTTCTGGTTCTCCTGCGGGCACACGCACGAGGGCCGCGGCTTCCTGGAGCGGGCGCTGCGGGGGGCCCCGAGGGCCGGGACGGCGCACTTCCAGGCGCTCTGGGCGCTCGGTCTCACCGCGATGCTCCAGGGGGAGATGCCCACCGCCCAGGCGCTGGGCGCGCGGTGCGTCGAGGCGGCCGTCCTCCTGGCGGACCCCGAACCGGAGCTACGGGCCGCGTACCTGCTGTCGGTGTCCCTGCTGATGCCCGGGGACCCGCGGCGGGCGCTGGAGCTGGCCGGTCCGCGGGCCCGGGCCGGGCACGGCGGGCGCACCAGCGGGCCGGGCTGGCTGCTGTGCCGCCTGTCGGCCTCGTACGCGCTGTGCGACCTGGGCAGGTTCGAGGAGGCGGCCGAGGAGGCCCGGGGGCTGGGCGAGGCCTGCGCGGAGCTGGGCGACCGCTGGCTGCGCGCCTACGCCGACTACGTCCTGGCGGTGGCGGCGCTCGGGCTCGGCCACCACGGGGAGGCGGCCCGGCACGTGCGGGCGATGCTCTCGGGCAAACGGCTGCTGGGCGACCGGCTGGGGATCGCGCTGGGCCTGGACGTGCTGGCGGCCGCGGTGGCGGGGCTGGGCGACGGGGAACTGGCGGCCCGGCTGCTGGGCACCGGCCAGGCGTGGTGGCGGACGGTCGGCCACCCCCAGATGGGCGGCTCGCCCTCGCTGCTGGCCCTGCGGGACGAGGGCGAGCGGCGCGCGCGGGCGGCGATCGGGGACGAGGCCTACGAGGACGCCTTCCGCGGCGGCGCGGCGGCGCCCACCGGCTGAGCGCCGATGCCCCCCGGGCGGGCATCGGCGACCCGGCGGCGGGCGCGGGCGGCTCGCACGGGCGTCAGTACGGCAGGGGCCGGCCGGACGGGGTGCGCAGGTCGAGGTCGCGGGGGGCAGGCTTCGGGACGGGCTTGCGGATCAGCTGCTGGCGCATGCTGCCTCCTCGCTCAGACCAGGGCCGGTCGGCGGGGAGCCACCGTACGGCCGTCGGGGAGCAGTTCACCGGTGTCGTCGAAGACCACGGCGCCGTTGCACAGCAGGCTCCAGCCCTGTTCGGGGTGGAAGGCGACCGTGCGGGCGGCGTCGTGATCGGCGCTGTCAGCGGTCGGGCAGGGGGGCTGGTGGGAGCACATGGCGCACCTCATCGCAGGGTGGGGCGGGAGGGCCGATGGTCAACCGGTCGATTCCGCGATCCACGGTGGCGAGGAGTATTACCGATCACCGCCCCCGGACGGAACCCATATTCGAGGTCCAGTTCAGGATGTGTATGCCCGATTACGATGCGCTCATGCCCGTTATCCGGATCCTGCGCCGCACGCCGCTGCCCGCCACGGAGGCGTGGCACCGGCTCACCGACTGGGAACGCCATGGTGCGCGGGTGCCGCTGACCCGGACCGTGATCACGACGGCGCCGCCGACCCGCGTCGGAACCCGCTTCACGGCCCGCACGGGTGTGGCCGGGGTCACATTCGACGACCCGATGGAAGTGACGCTCTGGCGGCCCCCGACGGAGGGCGGCGCGGGCACCGTCCGACTGGAGAAGCTCGGGGGCGTGGTGCGGGGCTGGGCTCGGATCGAGGTCCACCCGCTGCCGACGGGCGGCGCGGAGGTCCGCTGGCACGAGGAACTGCGCGTGCGGGGCCTGCCCCGCACGCTCGATCCGGCGGTCGCCGCCGCGGGCCGCCGCCTCTTCGCCCGCGTGATCGACTCCCTGCTGCGGGACGGCGCCCGCAGCAGGGACGAGGGGTCCGCGGCTTAGCGGATCGGCATGTCCGAGAGGGTCCGCGCGATCACCAGGCGCTGGATCTCGCTCGTGCCCTCGAAGATCGTGTAGATCGCGCTGTCCCGGTGCATCCGCTCCACCGGGTACTCGCGGGTGAAGCCGTTGCCGCCGAGGATCTGCACGGCCTGCGCGGTGACCTTCTTGGCGACCTCGCTCGCGAAGAGCTTCGACATCGAGCCCTCCGCCGAGGTGAAGGGCTTGCCGGCGACCGCCATCCACGACGCCCGCCACACCAGCAGCCGGGCCGCGTCGATGGAGGTGCGCATGTCGGCGAGCTGGAAGGCCACGCCCTGGTTGTCGATGATCGGGCGGCCGAACTGGGTGCGGGTCTTCGCGTAGTCCAGGGCCACCTCGTACGCCGCCCGCGCCGTGCCGACCGCCATCGCGCCGACGGCGGGCCGGGAGGCCTCGAAGGTGGCCATGGCCGCGTTCTTCACGCGCTCCCCGCCGCCGCTGCGGGCCCGCTCGTGGGCCCGGGCGAGGCGCTCGTCGAGCTTCTCCTTGCCGCCGAGCAGGCAGGAGCCGGGGATCCGGACGTCCTCCAGCACCACCTCGGCGGTGTGCGAGGCGCGGATGCCGTGCTTCTTGAACTTCTGGCCCTGGGACAGGCCCGGGGTGTTCGGCGGCACGATGAAGGAGGCGTGCCCCTTGGTGCCGAGCTCCGGGTCCACCACGGCGACGACGATGTGGACGTTGGCGATGCCGCCGTTGGTCGCCCAGGTCTTGGTGCCGTTCAGCACCCACTCGTCCTTGGCCTGGTCGTAGACGGCCCGGGTGCGCATCGAGCCGACGTCGGAGCCGGCGTCCGGCTCGGAGGAGCAGAAGGCGGCGACCTTCACGTCGTCCGGGGTGCCGTACATCTGGGGTATCCAGGTGCCGATCTGCTCCTCGGTGCCGTTGGCCACGACGCCGATGGCGGCGAGCCCGGTGCCGACGATCGACAGGGCGATGCCCGCGTCGCCCCAGAACAGCTCCTCCATGGCCATCGGGATGCCGAGGCCGGTCGGGTCGAAGAACTGCTGCGCGTAGAAGTCGAGGGAGTAGATGCCGACCTTCGCGGCCTCCTGGATGACGGGCCAGGGAGTCTCTTCGCGCTCGTCCCATTCCGCGGCGGCGGGCCGGATCACGTCGGCGGCGAAGCCGTGGATCCAGTCGCGCACCTGCTTCTGGTCCTCATTGAGATCCATGGTGAACTCCGCCATGTCGTCCCCTCCAGCTGTGCTTGTCGAGCCCATGACGTTACTCGCGGTAACATCGAACAGTGAGCACAGTGTGTTACTGGCGGGTAGCCACTGTCAACCAGGAGCGGCCGCCCACCACCGCCGCCGATTCGGCCGACCGGGTGTGCGGGGTGTTACGTTGCGTGGGCGTCGAGCACATCGCAAGGGCGGGGAGAGAAACACGTCATGGAGACCACGCGGCAGGCCGGCCCGGCAGGCGGCCACCAAGGATCGTCCGAGCACCGGCGGCGGGAGCTGCTCGAAGCGGCCGACCGCGTCGTCCTCAGGGACGGCCCCCGGGCCTCCATGAACGCCATCGCGGCCGAGGCGGGCATCACCAAGCCCATCCTCTACCGGCACTTCGGCGACAAGGCGGGCCTCTACCAGGCCCTCGCCGTCCGCCACACCGACGCGCTCCTGGACTCCCTGCGCGCCGCGCTGGACGCACCGGCCGAGCGTCGGCGCCGGGTAGAGGCCACCCTCGACACCTACCTCTCCGCCATCGAGGCGCGCCCGCAGGTCTACCGGTTCCTGATGCACCCGGCCGAGGACCCGCAGACCGCGGAGCGCGGTTTCGACGTCGGCCTGCACTCGGCGCCGCTGCTGCGCCGCCTCGGCGAGGAGCTGGCCCAGGTGATCGCGGAGCGGGTGGACCTGGGCCCCGGCGGGGAGCGGCTGGCCCGGGTGTGGGGCCACGGGATCGTCGGCATGATGCACGCGGCCGGCGACTGGTGGCTCGGCGAGCGGCCCTGCGAGCGGGCCGAGTTGGTCAGCGACCTGGTCGACCTGCTCTGGGGCCGGTTGGCGACCGCGGGCAACCGCCCGGACGGCCCCGGCTTCTGAAAGGTCCCGCGGCGCGGGGGCGCGTACCGCGGCGGGCGCTCAGGAGGCGGGAGCCGACCAGGGCGCCCGGCGGATCGCGCGGCGCAGGCGGCGCAGCCGCAGGCCGGTGACCCGGTCCGCGTACACGCCACCGTCGAGGTGGTCGCACTCGTGCTGGAGGCACCGGGCGAAGAACCCGGTGCCGCAGATCCGCACCGGCGCGCCGTCCGAGGTGACCCCTTCGACCACCGCGCGGTCGAAGCGGACCGTCCCGGCCTCCAGACCGGGCAGCGACAGGCAGCCCTCGGGGCCGACCAGCTCCAGCCCGTCGGCCTCGACGAGGCGCGGGTTCACCACGTGGCCGACGTGGCGGACGTCCTCGTCGTCGGGGCAGTCGTAGACGAAGACCCGCTGGTTCACGCCGATCTGGTTCGCGGCCAGGCCCACGCCCTGGGCGGCGTACATCGTGGCGAACATGTCCTCGATGAGCCGGTCGAGGGCCGGACCGAAGTCGGTGACCTCCGCGCAGGCGGAGTGGAGCACCGGATCGCCGAGCAGGCTCATGGTGCGGACGAGGCCTGAATTGCCGGGGATCGGACGCTGTCGCATGGCGATAAGGGTACGCGGAGCGACTATATGAGGGATTCAGTGGGCGCCGCGGTCAGGGCTCCCACCGGTTCTGGATAGGCTGGGGCCGACCGACGCAAGGAGGACGAGGGACGATGGCAGGCAACACAGAGCCGCTTTCGCCGCGGGCCAAGCTGGCCGTGACGGCGGGCAAGGCCGCGGCGGCGGTGTCGCGGGCCGCGGGACGCGGAAGCGGATCGGTGATCGGGGGCAAGGTCGCGCTCAGGCTCGATCCCGATCTTCTCGGCGCGCTGGCACAGCATCTCGATGTCGTCCTCGTGTCGGCAACGAACGGCAAGACGACGACGACCCGGCTGATCGCGGAGGCCCTGCGCGCCAGCGGGCCCGTGGTGTCCAACGCGCTGGGCGCCAACATGCCCGCGGGCATCACGTCGGCGCTGGCCGGTGGCAGCGACGCCAAGTACGGCGTGATCGAGGTCGACGAGAAGTACCTCGCGGGCGTGGCCCGGGACGTGACGCCGAAGGTGATCGCGCTCCTGAATCTCAGCCGCGACCAGCTGGACCGCGCCGCTGAGACCCGCATGCTCGCGGAGAAGTGGCGCGAGGGGCTCCAGGGCTCCAAGGCGGTCATCGTCGCGAACTGCGACGACCCCCTGATCGTGTGGTCCGCGTCCTCGTCGCAGAACGTGGTGTGGGTCGCGGCCGGCCAGGAGTGGAAGGACGACGCCTGGTCGTGCCCCTCCTGCGGCGGCGTGATGCAGCGTCCGGGCGACGACTGGTTCTGCGGCGAGTGCGGCTTCCGCCGCCCCAGCCCGACCTGGGTGCTCAGCGGCGACCACGTGCTCGACCCGCACGGCAGCGCCTGGCCGATCCACCTCCAGCTGCCGGGCCGCGCCAACAAGGCGAACGCCGCCACCTCGGCCGCCGTCGCCGCCGTCTTCGGGGTTCCCCCGCAGGTGGCCCTGGAGCGCATGTACCAGGTGCAGGCCGTGGCCGGCCGCTACGACGTGGTCTCCTTCCAGGGCCGCGAGCTGCGCCTGCTGCTCGCGAAGAACCCCGCGGGCTGGCTCGAAACGTTTTCCCTGATCGACCCGCCGCCCACGCCGGTGATCCTTTCGGTCAACGCGCGCGGTGCCGACGGCACCGACACCTCCTGGCTGTGGGACGTGGACTACCCGCGCCTCGCCGGTCACCCGATCTTCGTGATCGGCGACCGCAAGCTCGACCTCGCGGTCCGTCTGGAGGTCGCGGGGCTGGACTTCCGCGTCTGCGAGACCCTCGACGAGGCCGTCCAGCTGGCGCCTCCCGGCCAGATCGAGCTGATCGCCAACTACACCGCCTTCCAGGACGTGCGCCGCCGCGTCGGCAACTAGTACTCATACCCCAGAGGACACGAGAGCATGAGCGACAACAGCCTGCGTCTGGTGTGGGTCTACCCCGACCTGCTCAGCACGTACGGAGACCAGGGCAACGCCCTGGTCGTGGAGCGCCGGGCACGGCTGCGCGGTCTGGACGTCCAGCGCGTGGACGTGCGCAGCGACCAGCCGATCCCGACCTCCGGTGACATCTACCTCATCGGCGGCGGCGAGGACCGGCCCCAGCGACTGGCCGCGGAGCGGCTGGTGCGCGACGGCGGTCTGGAGCGCGCCGTCTCGAACGGGGCGATCGTCTTCTCCGTCTGCGCCGGCTACCAGATCCTCGGCCAGGAGTTCGTCAACGACATGGGCGAGCGCCAGCAGGGCCTCGGCCTGCTGGACGTGGTCACCGTGCGCGGCGAGGGCGAGCGCTGCGTGGGCGACGTCCTCGGCGACATCGACCCGCGGCTCGGCCTGCCGCAGCTGACGGGCTTCGAGAACCACCAGGGCGTCACGCACCTCGGTCCGACCGCCCGCCCGTTCGCCCGCGTCAGCATGGGCCGCGGCAACGGCACGGGCGACGGCACGGAGGGCGCGTACAACGACACCGTCTTCGGCACCTACATGCACGGCCCCGTGATGGCCCGCAACCCGCTGATCGCGGACCTGCTGCTGAAGCTGGCCCTCGACGTGAACGCGCTGCCGCCGGTCGACGACCGCTGGTACGAGGCGCTGCGCGCGGAGCGCATCGCCTCGGCGACGCAGCCCGCCTAGCCGCGCCACCACCCGTTCGGCCCGGATTCCCCTAGGGGGATCCGGGCCGACGTGCGTTCGTACGACTGATCTGACCAGCATGTGGAGGATGGTTCAGTCCGGCGGGCATCCGATTGTAGGGTGGCGGTAGTTCCAACCGGACGACGTGGTCCGGTCATCGGCCCACGTTGCAAAGGTCCTGCCTGCCATGCGCATTGGTGTGCTCACTTCCGGAGGCGACTGCCCCGGCCTGAATGCCGTCATCCGCTCCGTCGTGCACCGCGCCGTCGTCGACCACGGCGACGAGGTCATCGGTTTCCTCGACGGCTGGAAGGGCCTCCTGGAGGGCGACTACCGCAAGCTGGACCTGGACGCCGTGAGCGGCATCCTGGCCCGCGGCGGCACCATCCTCGGCTCCTCCCGGGTCCAGCCCGCGCACCTGCGCGGCGGGGTCGAGACGGCCCGCGGCCACGTAGCGGACCTCGGCCTCGACGCGATCATCCCGATCGGCGGCGAGGGCACGCTGAAGGCGGCCCACCTGCTCGCGGAGGCCGGACTGCCGATCGTCGGCGTGCCGAAGACCATCGACAACGACATCTCCTCGACCGATGTCACCTTCGGCTTCGACACGGCCGTGGGGGTGGCCACCGAGGCCCTCGACCGGCTCAAGACCACCGCCGAGTCGCACCAGCGCGTGATGGTGGTCGAGGTCATGGGCCGCCACACCGGCTGGATCGCCCTGCACTCGGGCATGGCCGCGGGCGCCCACGCGATCGTCGTGCCGGAGCGGCCCTTCGACATCGACGAGCTGACGGCCATCGTCGGCGAGCGGTTCTCGGCGGGCAAGCGGTTCGCGATCGTCGTGGTCGCCGAGGGCGCCAAGCCCGCGGAGGGCTCCTCGATGTCCTTCGAGCAGGGCGGCACCGACATCTACGGCCACGAGCGCTTCGCCGGGATCGGCAACCGGCTCGCCGTCGAGCTGGAGGACCGCCTCGGCAAGGAGGCCCGTCCGGTGATCCTGGGCCACGTCCAGCGCGGCGGCACGCCGACGGCGTACGACCGGGTGCTCGCCACCCGCTTCGGCTGGCACGCGGTGGAGGCGGCCCATCGGGGCGAGTTCGGCATGCTGACGGCCCTGCGCGGCACCGACATCGTGATGGTCCCGCTGGGCGAGGCCACCCAGACGCTCAAGACGGTCCCGGCCGAGCGGTACGCGGAGGCGGAGACCGTTCTGTGATCTTTCCCCCCTTCTGACCCCGCCCCCGGACGCAGCTGCGACCGGGGGCGGCACTACTGTGGTGGGGCACCACAGGTCAAGGGAGTACACGCATGAACTTTCTCGCGCACGACGGCATGGATATGGGTGGCCTGCCGCCGTTCACCCTCGGGCGCGGTCTGGAGTTCTCGTTCGACGCGTTCTTCCTGTTCGGCTCGCTGATCGGGCTCGGCCTCTACCTGTGGGGCGTGTTGCGCCTGCGCGGGCGCGGCGACTCCTGGCCCGTGGCCCGGACGGTGGCCTTCACCATCGGCGTGCTCACCGTGATGCTGGTGATGTGCACCAAGCTGAACGACTACGGCATGGTCATGTTCAGCGTGCACATGGTCCAGCACATGGTCATCAGCATGCTGAGCCCGATCCTGCTGCTGCTCGGCGCGCCGGTCACGCTGGCCCTGCGCGCGCTGGTGCCCGCGGCCCGCGGCCACAAGGGTCCGCGCGAGCTGCTGCTGATGCTCCTGCACAGCCGCTACATGAAGGTGATCACCCACCCGGTGTTCACCATCCCCATGTTCATCGCCAGCCTCTACGGCCTGTACTTCACCCCGCTCTTCGACTTCCTGATGGGGTCCAAGGCCGGGCACATCGCGATGATGGTGCACTTCCTCGCCGTCGGCCTGATCTTCTTCTGGCCGATCATGGGCGTGGACCCGGGCCCGCACCGCCCCGGATACGTGATGCGGATGCTGGAACTCTTCGCCGGCATGCCCTTCCACGCCTTCTTCGGCATCGCGCTGATGATGGCGAGCGAGCCGATGATCAAGACGTACTCCAGCCCGCCCGCGAGCCTCGGCATCGACCCGCTGCTCGACCAGCAGTGGGGCGGCGGCATCGCCTGGGCGTTCAGCGAGATCCCCTCCGTGCTGGTCCTGATCGCGCTGGTCTACCAGTGGTACCACTCCGAGCAGCGGGCCGCGAAGCGCTCCGACCGCGCGGCCGACCGGGACGGCGACAAGGAGCTGGCGGCCTACAACGCATATCTGGCCTCCCTCCAAGCGCGTGGACAGTAGCGCCGGGGCCCCCTGGCGCGCCACCATGGGGCATGACCGGATCTGTGAAGGCGATGGCCGTCATGACCTGTGCCGCGCTGGTGGCGGTGGCGGGGTACTCGGTGGCCCTCGGCAGTAATGGGTGGCTGTGGTTCGGCTGGGTCCTCCTGGGACTGCTGACGGCCGCGATGGCCGTCTCCCGCAACACCTGATCCGCCCCGTCCGCGGGCTGCCGCGCGCCCGCCTCTGCCGTCCGGCAGCTGACTGTCCGTAGGATGGCGGTGACCGCAGGACGTCGACGGGAGCGGCCGGATGTTCTACCACCTGCTCAAGCACGTGCTCCTCGGACCCCTGCTGCGCCTGTTGTTCCGGCCGCGGATCGAGGGCATGGAGCACATTCCGTCCGAAGGCGCCGCCATCGTGGCGGGCAACCACCTGTCCTTCTCGGACCACTTCCTGATGCCCGCCGTGCTGGGGCGCCGGATCACCTTCCTCGCGAAGGCCGAGTACTTCACCGGCCCCGGCCTCAAGGGGCGGCTCACCGCCGCCTTCTTCCGCAGCGCGGGCCAGATCCCGGTCGACCGCACCGGCAAGGACGCGGGCCGGGCGGCCCTGCGCGAGGGGCTGGGGGTGCTGGCCAAGGGCGAGCTGCTGGGCATCTACCCGGAGGGCACCCGTTCGCACGACGGGCGGCTGTACAAGGGGAAGGTGGGCGTGGCCGCGATGGCGCTCGGCGCGGGGGTGCCCGTCGTCCCCTGCGCGATGGTCGGCACCTTCGAGATCCAGCCGCCGGGACAGAAGATCCCCAAGATCCGGCGGGTGACGATCCGCTTCGGCGCCCCGCTGGAGTTCAGCCGGTACGAGGGGATGGAGAACGAGCGCGTCGTGCTGCGCGCCGTCACCGACGAGATCATGTACGCCGTCCTCGGCCTGTCCGGTCAGGAGTACGTCGACCGGTACGCGGCCGAGGTCAAGGCCGAGGCGGAGGAGACGCGGAAGAAGGCCCGGCGCACGGGGCGCTGAGCCTTCTCCACGGACCGTTCCCCCTGCGGTCCGCCCGGGGGCGGACCGCAGGGACCTCTCGTCCTCAGCGGACGGCGGGGAGCTCCTCGAGCGCCGGCAGGTCGGACGCCGCGCTCTTGGCGAGCGACTTCGCGGCGGTCGGGGCCGGGGCGACGGGCGTGGCGTGCGGACCGCACTTCACGTCCTGCGCGTCGACCTTGCCGGTGAGCAGGTAGGTGTCCACCCGGGTGTTGATGCAGGGGTTCACCAGGCTGGTGACACCGTGCGAGCCCGCGTTCTGCTCGGTGATCAGGCGCGAGCCGGCGAGCCGGCGGTGCAGCGAGACCGCGCCCTCGTACGGCGTGGCCGCGTCCCGCTCGGACTGGACGATGAGCACCGGCGGCAGCCCGCGCTTGGCACCGACCTCGATCGGGGTGGACTGCTTGGCCTTCCAGGTCGCGCACGGGAGGTTCATCCACGCGTTGGACCAGGTCAGGAAGGGGTACTTCTCGTGCAGCTTGCTGTTGTCCCGGTCCCACTTGGCCCAGCTGGTGGGCCACTTGGCGTCCGCGCACTCGACGGCGGTGTAGACGGCGTTGCCGTTCTCCGCGGTCGCGTTGCCCTTGGTGTCGGACATGTCCGGGGCGATCGCGTCGACGAGCGCCTGCGTGTCACCGGCGACGTAGGCCGCGAAGGTCGTCGCGACCGGCACCCACGAGGAGTCGTAGTACGGGGCGCTCTGGAAGAAGCCGATCAGCTCCGCGGGACCGACGACCCCACCGATCGGGTTGGCCTTGGCCTTGGCGCGCAGGGCCTCGTACTGGGCCTGGACCTTGGCGCGGGTGTCACCGAGGTGGAAGGACGCGTCGTTCTTGGCGACCCAGTCCTGCCAGTCGTTCCAGCGGCCCTGGAAGGCCACGTCCTGGCCGAGGTTGGCCTGGTACCAGATGTTGTCCTGGTCCGGGTTGACCACGGAGTCGACGATCATGCGGCGCACGTGGGTCGGGAAGAGGGTCGCGTAGACCCCGCCCAGGTAGGTGCCGTAGGAGACGCCGAGGTAGTTCAGCTTCTTCTCGCCGAGGGCGGCGCGGATGACGTCGAGGTCGCGCGCGGTGTTCGGCGTGGTCATCTGCGGCAGCATCTCGCCGCTGCGGGCCTTGCAGCCGTCCGCGTACTCGGCGGCCAGCTTGCGCTGCGCGTTCTTGTCGGCGACCGAGTCGGGGACCGGGTCGGCCTTGGGGGCCTTGACGAACTCCTGCGGGTCGATGCAGGAGATCGGCGCGGAGTGGCCGACGCCGCGGGGGTCGAAGCCCACGAAGTCGTACGCCTTGGAGGTGTTGACCCACAGCGGGCTCTTGGTCGTGACACGGCGCGGGAAGCGCATGCCGGAGCCGCCGGGACCACCGGGGTTGTAGATCAGGGCGCCCTGGCGCTCCTGCGGGGTGCCCGTGCTGCCGATCCGGTCGACCGCGAGGTCGATGGTCTTGCCGAAGGGCTTGGCGTAGTCGAGCGGGACCTTGACGTAGCCGCACTGGATCGGGGCCTCGAAGCCCCAGTCGGCCGGACAGGCCTTCCAGTCGATCCCGGTGTGCGCCGCGCGGGCGGCGGCGATCTCGACGCCGACCGACTCCGGGATCCCGTAGGACCGGTTGTCGGTGGCGGCGGCGGGTGTGGCCATGACGAGGCCGGCCGTGAGCGTACCGGCGATCAGAGCGGCAGCGCTCCCCAGCGCTGCGTTGCGTATCACGTGGTTGTTCCCCCTGCGTCAGGTGCCGCCGTGGGCGGCCGACTTCGGACGACGTGCAGGGGGATCTTCGCGCCTGACCTATACGCGACAACAGAGCGCGGTCGGGTTCTTTGCCAACCCGATATGCGGATTCAGGTGTACCGCTGAGCGGGGTCCCGGTCCGTCCCGGCGTCCGGACACGGGATCCGCCGTCACGGGGCGTACGTGCGCAGCGCCCCGTCCAACACCTCGCGCAGCGCCAGCGCGTCCGCCGCCAGGGCCGTGACCAGCACGGCGGGCCCGGCCAGCGGGGTGACGGCGGCCAGCGGGCCGAGCGGCGCGGCGGCGGGCGGGTCCGCCGCGAAGGCCGGGTCGACGATCAGGAGTTGACCGAGGGCCCGGTGACCGGCCAGCCCGGCCGGGCCGTCCCAGCCGTCGGGGGCGCCGGGGCCGCAGGCGAGTTCCTGGTCCAGCAGGGGCGACCCGGCGCGGCGCACGGTGAGCCGGCTGCGCAGCAGGCCCGGCGCCTCGCCGGTGCGCCCGAGCACCTGCTCCTCGCGCAGCACCAGCCGGGCGGTGGCGGCCAGTTCCACCCGGGTGCGCACCCACAGGTCGCTGCCCGCGACCGAGACCAGCTGCTCGGGCAGCCAGCGCACGGCCGCGCCCTCCTCCAGCGTCAGCGAGGTCTCGTACAGCGCGGGCGCCCCGCCGCGGCCGGGCAGGGCCAGGGTGGCCGCGGCCGAGCCGAGGGCGAGCCGGGCGCCGGGGCCCGCGCTCGCCTCGACGGTGAGGTGGTCGCCGCCGAGCGGTGCGCTCATCGCGCCGACGAGGGTGACCCGCGCCTCCCCGGGGCCGCTCCCCCGGGTCCGGCGCAGCGCGAAGGGGCCCTCCCCGTGGAGCAGCGGCAGGGCGGTGCCGCCGCGGCCGTCGGCCTCGGCGCGGATGCGGGCCGTGGCCCGCAGCCCCGAGGCCGGTACGGGCGGCGCGGGGGCCGCGGTGGGGGCCGTGGCCGTGGTCACCGGGACACCCAGGCCGCGACGTGCTCGCGCACCCACGCGGCGACCGGGCCCACGCCCTGCGGTCCGCGCAACGACTGGAAGGCGACCGGGAGTTCGCCGCGCTGGTCGGCGGCGTCGCGCGCCATCCGGTCCAGGTCCGATCCGACGTAGGGGGCCAGGTCGGTCTTGTTCACGATGAGCAGGTCGGCGGTGGTCACGCCGGGGCCGCCCTTGCGCGGGATGTCGTCGCCGCCGGCCACGTCGATCACGAAGATCTGCGCGTCGACCAGCCCGCGCGAGAAGGTCGCGGTGAGGTTGTCGCCGCCGGACTCGACGAGCACCAGGTCGAGCGGACCGATCGCGTCCTCCAGCTCCTCCACCGCCTCCAGGTTGGCGGAGATGTCGTCGCGGATCGCGGTGTGGGGGCAGGCGCCGGTCTCGACGGCGGCGATCCGCTCGGGCGGCAGCACCGCCTCGCGCAGCAGGAACTCGGCGTCCTCGCGGGTGTAGATGTCGTTGGTCACGACGGCCATCGAGAACTCCGCGCGCAGCTCCCGGCAGAGCGCCGCGACCGTGGCGGTCTTGCCGGAGCCGACCGGACCGCCGAGTCCGATGCGCAGCGCCCGGCGCGAGCCGTCGGCGCGCAGCGGAGCGGCGCTGTGGCTGTGCCGGTGCGGGAAGGTCCCGGCGTGGTCGAGGTGCATGGAGGACTCCTTGGGAGGGTGGTTTTTCAGGAGGCGAAGAGGCGTACGGGCCAGGCCGCGTGCGCCTCGGCGGCGATGTCCAGCAGGGGCGCGGAGGCGGCGGGCAGCGCCCCCGCCCCGGCCGAGAGCGCGAGGCGCGCGGCGTCCGCCGCCCGGTCGGCGACCTCGTCCATGGCCGGGGCCAGCCGGGCCAGCACCCCGCTCGCCTCGAAGGGGTCCAGGCCCAGCAGCCGCACGGTCGCGGTGGCCGGACCCCCGACGGCCTCGTACGCCGCCACGTGCGCGGCATCGAGCGGCCCGAGCCCGGCGGCCCGCGCGGTGACGCCGAGCACCACGGGCTGGTGCGCCCCGCGCGGGAAGGCCGCGGCCACCGCTTCGAGTTCCGCCGAGGGCCAGGTGGCCCGGGCGGCGCGCAGCAGCTGGCGACCGAGTCGGCGCGCGGCGGCCCGCAGCGCGGGCGAGGGCGTCCGGGCGTCGGCGGCGGCGTCCAGTACGGCCGGATCCATGCCGAGGGCGGCCGCGGCGGCCAGGGCCGCCGCGACCAGCCCGGCGGTGTGCAACCGGCCCCGGCAGAAGGCCTCCAGGGTGCGGTCGTCGTGGATCCGGCCCGCCTTGACGGCGGCCTCGGCCCCGCCGGAGTGCGCGTGGCCCCCGGCGGGGAAGCGTCCGTCCGCGAGCACCAGCAGGGCGGCCCGGCTCATCGCGGCGGTCCGCTCTCGAAGGTCCCCATCAGAAGAGGAAGTAACGCTGGGCCATGGGCAGTTCCGCGGCGGGCGCGGGCTCCACGACATCGCCGTCGATGGTCACGGTGAAGGTGTCCGCGTCCACCTCGACGCGGGGGCGCGCGTCGTTGTTGCGCATGTCCTCCTTGGTGACCTTGCGGGTGCTCTCGATCGCCACGAAGGGCTTGGCCAGGCCGAGGCGTTCGGGCAGGCCGTCGTCGAGCGCGGGCCGGGAGGTGAAGTTCAGCGAGTTGTGGCCGGCGGAGCGACCGGTGGCGCCGAACATCGGCCGGGGCAGCACGGGCTGCGGGGTGGGGATGGAGCCGTTGGCGTCGCCCATCTGCGCGTAGGCGATCTGCCCGCCCTTGACCACCACTTCGGGCTTGACCCCGAAGAAGGCGGGCCGCCAGATCACCAGGTCGGCGAGCTTGCCGGTCTCCACGGAGCCGATCTCGCGGGCGAGGCCCTGGGCGACGGCCGGATTGATCGTGTACTTGGCGACGTAGCGCCGGGCCCGGTGGTTGTCGGCGGGCCCGTCGCCCGGCAGGAAGCCGCGCCGCTTCTTCATCACGTGCGCGGTCTGCCAGGTCCGCATGACGACCTCGCCGATCCGGCCCATCGCCTGGGCGTCGGAGGAGATGATCGAGATGGCTCCGAGGTCGTGCAGGACGTCCTCGGCGGCGATGGTGGACGGGCGGATCCGGGACTCGGCGAAGGCGAGGTCCTCGGGGACCGCGGGGTTGAGGTGGTGGCAGACCATCAGCATGTCGAGGTGTTCCTCGATGGTGTTGACGGTGTGCGGCCGGGTGGGATTGGTCGAGCTGGGCAGGATGTTCGACTCGGAGACCACGGTGATGATGTCGGGCGCGTGCCCGCCGCCCGCCCCCTCGGTGTGGTACGAGTGGATGGTCCGCCCGCCGATGGCCGCGAGGGTGTCGGCGACGAACCCGGCCTCGTTGAGGGTGTCGGTGTGGATGGCGACCTGCGCGCCCGTCTCGTCGCAGACGCCCAGACAGGCGTCGATGACGGCGGGGGTGGCGCCCCAGTCCTCGTGGATCTTGAACCCGAGCGCCCCGCCGCGCAGTTGGGAGTACATGGCGTCGCGGGACATCGTGGTGCCCTTGCCGAGCAGCCCGATGTTGACCGGGGAGTCCTCCAGCGCCGCGAACATCCGGGCGAGGTGCCAGGGTCCGGGGGTGACGGTGGTCGCCTTGGAGCCCTCGGCGGGGCCGGTGCCGCCGCCGACGAGGGTGGTGATCCCGGAGGCGAGGGCCTCGTCGATGATCGTCGGCGAGATGAAGTGGACGTGGGTGTCGATGCCGCCCGCGGTGACGATCTTCCCGTTGCCCGCGATGACCTCGGTCTCGGGGCCGATGACCAGGGCCGGGTGCACCCCGTCCATGGTGTCGGGGTTGCCCGCCTTGCCGATGCCGCAGATCCGGCCGTCGCGGATGCCGATGTCGGCCTTCACGACGCCCCAGTGGTCCAGCACGACCGCGCCGGTGATCACGGTGTCGGGCGCGCCCTCGGCACGCGTGGTGCGGGCCTGGCCCATCGATTCGCGGATCACCTTGCCGCCGCCGAAGACGGCCTCGTCGCCGGAGCGTCCGGGGCCGCCGCTGAGGTCCTCCTCGATCTCGACGAAGAGGTCGGTGTCGGCCAGCCGGATCCGGTCACCGGTGGTCGGCCCGAAGAGGTCGGCGTACTGCTGCCGGGTCAGCTCAGCCATCGAGCGGCCCCCCGATCTCCCCGCGCAGGCCCGGCACCACGCGCCGACCGGCGAGCGGTACGAGTTCCACCGCGACCGGGATGCCCGGCTCGAAGCGGACGGCCGTACCGGCGGCGATGTTCAGCCGGAGCCCGCGGGCGGCCGGCCGGTCGAAGTCGAGGCCGGGGTTGACCTCGGCGAAGTGGTAGTGGGAGCCGACCTGGACGGGCCGGTCGGCAGCGTTGAGCACGGTGAGACGGGTGACGGCGCGGCCTTCGTTGAGGCGCACCGGACCGTCCCCGAAGCGGATTTCGCCGGGGATCATGGGGGGGGTACCTCTCAGACGATGGGGTCGTGGACGGTGACGAGCTTGGTCCCGTCGGGGAAGGTCGCCTCGACCTGGACGTCGTGGATCATCTCGGGAACGCCCTCCATGACCTCCGCCCTGGTCAGCACGGTCCGCCCCGAGGCCATCAGTTCGGCCACCGTGCGGCCGTCGCGGGCCCCTTCGAGGATGTGGGTCGTGATCAGCGCGATCACCTCGGGGTGGTTGAGGAGCACCCCGCGCGCCCTTCGCTTCTCGGCCACATCGGCCGCCACGTGGATCAGGAGTCTTTCCTGCTCGTGCGGTGTGAGTTGCACCCTTGTCACCCGGTTTCTCGACGTCTTCGACTGCGCGCCGTGCGAGACCTTATCCACCTTCAACACTTTGTTGACCTGCCCATATGCAGCCCAAGCAGTTCTTGTCCAAGGAGGGGCAAGACTTTTCGGGTCGCACACCGCGGCTTTGCCATGTCTTGGCTGGATGCAGACGTTGGAGCCCAGACCCGACCCCCTGTCCGGCGCCGGGCCGACGCCACGTTAGGGCGCGGGCCTTTCCGTCGTGTTAACCCACGTTTCCGCCGTGGACCGCTTTCGACGGGCGTGCCCCGTCCGGGCTCCGCGCCGTATACGCCGGTAGGTTGGGCCCGGGCTATCCGCCCACCGACGAGGGAGACGCGTGTACTACAACCCGGTCCGCCACATCACCTTCGACGCCCTCGACCCCTACAAGGTGGCCGAGTTCTGGGCGTCGGTGACCGGCTACCACATGCAGGAGGACGACTTCGAAGGCGACCCGGAGATCCTGCTGACCACCGACCAGCCCGGCGTGCCGGGTCTGCTGTTCGTCCGGGTGCCGGACGCCAAGAACGTCAAGAACCGCGTACACCTGGACATTTCACCGCCGACCGGAACCCGCGACGAGACGGTCGAACGGCTCGTGGGCCTCGGCGCGCGCGTCCTGGGCGACCAGCGGCGGCCGGACGGCACGGGCTGGGTGGTCCTGGCCGATCCCGAGGGCAACGAGCTCTGCATAGAGCGCAGCGCCCCCGAGCGCGGCCTGGGCTGACGGCCCTCAGCCGCGGCGGGCGGCCGGGACGGTCCAGGGCAGGGCGATCCAGACCGTCTTGCCGCCGTCCTCGGTGGGGCTGACCGAGAGCCGTCCGCCCGATTCCGCGGTCAGCCAGCGGATGATGACCATGCCCCGGCCGTTGTCCTGCTGGACCGCGGCCGGGAGCCGCTGGGGCCACCGCGGGTGACTGTCGGTCACGCCCACCCGGAGCACCTCCTCGCGCTCCAGCCGGACGTCGACGGTGAAGGTGGGCGACTGGCCGAAGGTGTGCTGCACCGCGTTGGTGGCCAGTTCCGAGACGATCAGTCGGACGGTGTCCGCGGTATCCGCGTCATCGGGCAGTCCCCATCCGCTGAGCACGTCCGCCACGTAGCGCCGGGCGGTGGAGACCGAGGCGGGATCGCTCGGCAGGGTGACGGATGCTTCCTGGTGATCTGCCATGGCGCGGTCCCTTTCCCACCGGAGCGCAACGCCCCGGATCTGTGCTGAGCGCCAGAGTGCCACTCATTGTCCCGGCCCGGCTGCCGTTCACCCAAGATCTGCATATATCTGTCCCTCGTTGCGGTGAACTCTGCTACGGAAGACCGTATTTGGACGGCAGACTGGTGCGAGCTGTGCCGGTGGAAGGAGGCGGGTGTGCAGCACGGTCCCTCGGTACGTCGGCGCAAGCTCGGCGAGGAACTGCGTGCGCTCCGTGACCGGTCCGGACTCACCAGCGGTGAGGCGGCCCGGATCGTGGGGTGGCACCAATCGAAGATCAGCCGGATCGAGACCGGCCGCAGCGGGGTCAAGCCCGAGGACGTGCGGCTGCTCCTCGACGCCTACGGCGGCGTGGGCGCCCAGCAGCGCGCCCTGCTGGAGGCGCTCTCCGCCTCCGCCGCCGGACCCGGGGCCGAGACCGGTCGGGGCCCCCAGTGGTGGCACGACTACCGCGGCCTGCTGCCGCAGGAGTACCGGGACTTCATCAGCCTGGAGGCGGGCGCCCGGTCCGCGCGCACGGTGGAGCTGTCGGTGGTCCCCGGCCTGTTGCAGACCCCCGCGTACGCGCGCGCCGTCACCCGCGCCGCGCTGGGCGGCCTGCCGGAGCCGAAGGTGGACGCGCTGGTCGACGTACGGCTCGCCCGGCAGTCGGTGCTGCGCACGGATCCGCCGCTGGAGCTGAGCGCGGTGCTCGACGAGGCGGTGCTGCGGCGCCAGATCGGCGGTCCGGGGGTGATGGCGGAGCAGCTGCGGTCCCTCGTGGAGGTGGCCCGACTGCCCCAAGTACGGCTCCAGGTACTGCCGTTCAGCGTAGGGGGACATCTCGGCCTGACAGGACCGTTCGTAATTTTCTCATTTCCGAACATCGCCGATCTGGATGTGGTGGTACTCGACCATTTGACGAGTAGCCTCTATCTGGAGCGGAAGGAAGACCTCGAGGCGTACAGCGCCGCGTTCCGCACCATTCAGGCGCACGCCCTCCCGCCCCAGGACTCGTCGGATCTGATCAGCGCACTCGCTGACGACGCGTAAGGAGGCACCCCCGTGTCCGCAACCCCCTTATCCACCCGCGGACTTCTGATCAGCGCGCGGTGGCGGCGCAGCAGCCGCAGCACCGGAATGAACAACTGTGTGGAGACCGCCGTCCTCAGCGGCGGCCTGCTGGCCGTCCGCGACTCCAAGCGGGCGGACGGCCCGGCCGTGCTCTTCACCGGGCCGGCCTGGGACGGTTTCCTCACCCTGGTACGGGCGGACCTCGCCCGGTAGGCCGGGGCCGTACCTAGTCCGTGGCTCCGGCCGGCGCGGTCGCGAGGATCGTGTCCACGGCCCGGGTGATCTCCTCCCCCGTGAGATCCCCCCGGGCGGTCAGCCGCAGCCGGGAGATCCCGTCCGGCACGGACGGCGGCCGGAAGCACCCCACGGACAGACCCGCCTCGCGGCAATCGGCGGCCCAGCGCAGTGCCGCCGCGGCCGACGGGGCCCGTACCGACACCACGGCCGCGTCCGGCCGGGCCGCGGTCAGGCCGGACGCGGTGAGCCGCCCGTACAGCCGCTCGGCCACCTCCCGGGCCCGCGCCGCCCGCTCCGGTTCGCGCTGGAGCAGGCGCAGGCTCGCGAGGGCGGCGCCCGCGGCGGCCGGAGCCAGCCCGGTGTCGAAGATGAAGGTCCGGGCGGTGTTGATCAGGTGCCGGATCACCCGGGCCGGTCCGAGCACCGCTCCGCCCTGGCTGCCCAGGGACTTCGAGAGGGTCAGCGTCGCCACCACGTCGGGAGCGCCCGCGAGCCCGGCGGCGTGCAGCGCGCCGCGGCCGCCCTCGCCCACCACGCCGAGCCCGTGCGCGTCGTCCACGACCAGGGCCGCGCCGAACTCCCGGCACACGGCCGCGTAGGCGGCGAGCGGCGCGGCGTCCCCGTCCACGGAGAAGACCGAGTCGCTGACCAGCAGCGCCCGGCCCGTGTGCCCGGCCAGCGCCTTGCGCGCGGTGTCCGGATCCGCGTGCGGGACGACCTCGGTGCGGGCCCGCGAGAGGCGGCAGCCGTCGACGATCGACGCGTGGTTCCCGGCGTCGGAGACGACCAGGCTCTCCCGGTCGGTGAGCGCGGTGACGGCGGCGAGGTTGGCGGCGTAGCCGGAGGACAGCACGAGGGCGGCCTCGAAGCCGCAGAAGGCGGCCAGCTCCCGTTCCAGCTCGGCGTGCAGCTCGGTGGTCCCGGTGACCAGCCGCGACCCGGTGGCCCCGGCACCCCAGCGCTCGGCCGCCGCCCGCGCGCCCGCGACGGTCTCGGGGTGCCGGGTCAGCCCGAGGTAGTCGTTGCCGGCCAGGTCGAGCAGCGGCGAGGAGGCCGGGCGGGGGCGCAGCGTGCGCACCAGTCCGGCGCGCTCCCGGGCCCGCTCCGCGTCGTCGGTCCAGGCGAAGACATCGGCGGGGTCGGGGGTGTCCTGGGGCATCGGCGGGTCCTCGTTTTTGTCGGCAGTCCACAGACCTGCCCGACCCTAGCCGCCGTGACTCCAGCGCCAGGTGTGGCGATACACACACTCTGATCCGGCCATGTTGTGCGATCTCTCCTTGGCCGGGAGTGGTCGTGTGGTCCAGGATCGGCCTCATGGACCTGCTGAACACCCTGGTGGACAAGGGGCTGCGGCGCGAGCTGCCGACCCGCGAAGAGGCGCTCGCCGTGCTGGCGACCTCTGACGACGAACTGCTCGACGTGGTGGCCGCTGCCGGCAAGGTGCGCCGCCAGTGGTTCGGGCGTCGGGTCAAGCTGAACTACCTGGTCAACCTGAAGTCGGGCCTGTGCCCCGAGGACTGCTCCTACTGTTCCCAGCGCCTGGGTTCGAAGGCGGAGATCCTGAAGTACACGTGGCTGAAGCCGGAGGAGGCCTCGCAGGCCGCCGCGGCCGGGGTCGCGGGCGGCGCGAAGCGCGTCTGCCTGGTGGCGAGCGGCCGCGGGCCGACGGACCGCGACGTGGACCGGGTCGGCAAGACCATCGCCGCGATCAAGGAGCAGAACGAGGGCGTCGAGGTCTGCGCCTGCCTCGGTCTGCTGTCGGACGGTCAGGCGGAGCGGCTGCGCGACGCGGGCGCCGACGCCTACAACCACAACCTCAACACGTCCGAGGCGACGTACGGGGCGATCACCAAGACCCACACCTACGCGGACCGCGTGGACACCGTGCAGAAGGCGCACGCGGCGGGCCTCTCCGCCTGCTCCGGCCTGATCGCGGGCATGGGCGAGAGCGACGAGGACCTCGTCGACGTCGTCTACTCGCTGCGCGAGCTGGACCCGGACTCGGTCCCGGTCAACTTCCTGATCCCGTTCGAGGGCACCCCGCTCGCCAAGGAGTGGAACCTCACCCCGCAGCGCGCGCTGCGCATCCTCGCGATGGTCCGCTTCGTCTGCCCCGACGTCGAGGTCCGCCTCGCCGGCGGCCGCGAGGTGCACCTGCGCTCGATGCAGCCGCTCGCGCTGCACCTGGTCAACTCGATCTTCCTCGGCGACTACCTGACCAGTGAGGGCCAGGCCGGCCAGGCCGACCTCGACATGATCGCGGACGCGGGCTTCGAGGTGGAGGGCGCCGGTACGTCGACCCTCCCCGCGCACCGCTCCGACGCGCTGGCCGGCGGCTGCGGCTCGCACGGCGGGGGCGCGGCCCCGGGCGGATCCGTATGCGGTTCGGCCGCGTCCTCGGCGTCCTCCGCCGACGCGGGTGCGGCGGGCTGCGGCTCGGCGTGCGGCGGCTGCTCCGGCCACGGCGAGGCGGCGGCCGCGTCGTCCGTACCGGCCCCGGCTTCCGCCCCGGCCCCGGCCCCCTCGGGCCAGGCCGAGGCCGGCGAGGTGCGCTCGGACCTGGTGGCCGTGCGCCGCCGCGGCGCGGGAACGGAACTCGCGCCCAATGCCTGACCGGTACCACCCGCACGACCCGCTGCCGGCCGACGCGCTCCTCGCGCTGGACCGGCAGCACGTCTGGCACCCGTACGGGCCCATGCCCGGGCGGCAGGAGCCGCTGGTCGTCTCCTCCGCCTCGGGCGTCCGGCTGCGGCTCGGTCGGCCCGCCGAGGGCCGGGACGAGCTGGTCGACGGCATGTCCTCCTGGTGGTCGGCCATCCACGGCTACAACCACCCGGTGCTCAACGACGCCGTGCGGGACCAGCTCGGCCGGATGTCGCACGTGATGTTCGGCGGGCTCACCCACGAGCCCGCCGTCCGGCTCGCCGCGAAGCTGGTCGAGATCTCCCCGGCCGGTCTGGAGCACGTCTTCCTCGCCGACTCCGGCTCGGTCTCGGTCGAGGTCGCGGTCAAGATGTGCCTGCAGTACTGGACCTCGGTGGGCCGCCCGGGCAAGCACCGCCTGCTCACCTGGCGCGGCGGCTACCACGGGGACACCTGGCAGCCGATGGCCGTGTGCGACCCCGAGGGCGGCATGCACGAGCTGTGGCAGGGCATGCTCCCGCGCCAGCTCTTCGCGCAGGAGCCGCCCGGCGGCTTCGACGCCCCCGTCGACCCGGCCTACGTCGACCACCTGCGCTCGCTGCTCTGCGCGCACGCGGACGAACTGGCCGCGGTGATCGTGGAGCCGGTGGTGCAGGGCGCCGGCGGCATGCGCTTCCACTCGCCGGGCTACCTGCGGGTGCTGCGCGAGCTGTGCGACGAGTACGACGTGCTCCTGATCCTGGACGAGATCGCGACCGGATTCGGGCGCAGCGGCGCCCTGTTCGCCGCCGACCACGCGGGGATCACCCCGGACGTGATGTGCCTCGGCAAGGCGCTGACCGGCGGGTACGTGACACTCTCGGCGACGCTCTGCACCGCGCGGGTGGCGGACGGGATCTCCCGGGGCGAGGTGCCGGTGCTGGCCCACGGGCCGACCTTCATGGGCAACCCGCTGGCCTGCGCGGTGGCGTTGGCCTCGCTCGACCTGCTGCTGTCCCAGGACTGGGCGCGGGAGGTCAAGCGGATCGAGGCCGGGCTGCTGGAGGGCCTGGCTCCGGCGGCCGACCTGCCCGGGGTGAAGGACGTACGGGTGCTCGGGGCGATCGGCGTGGTGCAGCTGGACCACCCCGTCGACATGGCCGCCGCGACCCGGGCGGCCGTCCGGGAGGGCGTGTGGCTGCGGCCGTTCCGGGACTTGATCTACACCATGCCGCCGTTCGTGACGGGTGACGGCGACGTCGCGCGGATCGGCCGTGCGGTGTGCGCGGCGGCGCGGGAAGGCTGAGCGGTTCGATGGGTGCGGGTGCGGGTGCAGGTGGTGGAACCAGTGCTGGTGGTGCGGAAGGTGCGGTCGTGGTGAGTCAGGTGCTGTCGGGCGTGGTGGTGGTGTCCGGGACGGGCACCGAGATCGGGAAGACCGTCGTCACCTCGGCGATCGCCGCCGCGGCCCTGGCCGCCGGGCGTTCGGTGGCGGTGCTCAAGCCCGCGCAGACCGGGGTCGCCCCGGGCGAGGACGGTGACGCGGCCGAGGTGCGGCGGCTCGCGGGGTCCGGTGTGAGCACGCTGGAGCTGGCCCGCTACCCGGAGCCCTTGGCTCCGGACACCGCGGCCCGGCGCTCCGGGCTGGCCACCGTCGAGCCCGCCGCGATCGCCGCGGCGGCGGCCGAACTGGCCGCGGAGCACGACCTGGTCCTCGTGGAGGGCGCGGGCGGGCTGCTCGTGCGCTTCGACGAGGCCGGGCACACCCTCGCGGACGCGGCCCGACTGCTGCGGGCTCCGGTGCTGATCGTGGCGCCCGCCGGGCTCGGCACCCTGAACTCGGCGGCCCTGACGGGCGAGGCGCTGCGGGCCCGCGGACTGACGGGCCTGGGCATCGTGGTCGGCAGCTGGCCCGTCGCCCCCGACCTGGCGTCGCGGTGCAATCTGGCCGACCTCCCGGTGGTGTCCGGGATGCCGCTGCTCGGGGCGGTGCCGCACGGGTCGGGGGCCCTGGCGCCCGAGGACTTCCGCGCGGCCGCGCCCGGCTGGCTGGCCCCCGACCTGGGCGGCGCGTGGTCCGCGACCGCGTTCCTGCGGACCTGGTCCTGAGGCTCCGGGCGGCCCGGGATCCGGCCCGCCCGGCCCGACCCGCCCGGCCCCCGGCGCGCGCGTCCTGATGAACCCCCGCGCCGGGAGGGGTGACGCCCCGCGGCGCGGGGAGACTGAAGACATGCGTACGTCCGCCCGCTCCGGGAGGTCCGTCATGTCCCCGCGCCCGCGACCGGCCCCGCCCCGGGACGCCGTCCACCACCCCGTGTTCGCCCGCTTCTACGCCCGGATGAGCGTCCAGGCGGACGCCCACGGCGGGCTCGCCGCGCTGCGCGGGGAACTGCTGCACGGCCTCTCCGGCCGGATCATCGAGATCGGCGCGGGCAACGGGCTGAACTTCGCCCACTACCCGCGCGCCGTCTGCGAGGTCGTCGCGGTCGAACCGGAGCGGACCCTGCGCCGCCTCGCCTCCTCCGCCGCGCAGCGGGCCGAGGTCCCGGTGGACGTCGTACCCGGCGCGGCCGAGGCGCTCCCGGTCAAGAGCGAGGCCTTCGACGCGGCCGTGGCCTCCCTGGTGCTGTGCACCGTACGGGACCTGCCGCGCTCCCTCGCCGAGCTGCACCGCGTCATCCGGCCGGGCGGTGAGCTGCGCTTCTTCGAGCACGGGCTGGCGCCGGGACCCACCATGGCCTCCGTGCAGCGCGCGCTGGACCGCACGGTGTGGCCCCGGTTGTTCGGCGGCTGCCACACGGCGCGGGACACGCTGGCCGCGATCGAGGCCGCCGGTTTCCGGATCGTCCAGCAGCGCGGGGTGCGCGTACCGGAGCGCGGGCCCGCGCTGCCGACCTCGTACTGCGTGATCGGATCGGCCCGGCGCAGCGACGACTGAGCGGATCCGGTTTCGTGCGGTGGACCATTGCGCGCGGTCGAGGGCGCGTGTTTGGCTCACCGCCATGATCGATCTGCGCATACGGACCGCCGACCCGGCCGACGCCGAGGACGTGCTCGCCTTCTGGAAGGAAGCGGCGGAGGGCACCTCCATCACGGACGACGCGGACGGGGTGACCCGCCTCGTCCGGCGCGACCCGCAGGCCCTGATCCTGGCGGAGTCCGACGGGATCCTGGTGGGCTCCGTCATCGCCGGCTACGACGGCTGGCGCTGCTCGCTCTACCGGTTGGCGGTGCTCCCCTCCCACCGTCGGCGGGGCATCGGGACGGCGCTGCTGGACGCCGCCGAGCGGCGGTTCCTGGCGGTGGGCGGACGCCGCGGGGACGCCATGGTGCTGGAGGCGAACGAGCGGGGCCGACGGGCATGGGCCGCGGCGGGCTACGAGCGCGAGGACCAGTGGCGCCGCTGGGTCAAGCCGCTCGGCCCCGCGTAACGCGGATGCGCCCGCTTTGCCGATCCTTTACCCTATGGGGAACCGTTCTCCTCGAATCGAAAGGTGTGAGCGTCCGCCCATGGGCGAGCCTCCCAGTACCCGACATCGCGCGATACCCCTCCTCCTGTCTGATCATGGGACGGAGGTGAACCGATGACCGAAGTGCTTCTGCTCGTGGTCGCGCTGCTGCTCTGCCTCGCGTGCGGGGTCTTCGTCGCGGCCGAGTTCTCGCTGACGACCATCGAGCGCAGCGAGCTCGAACAGGCCGCCGAGCGGGGCGAGCGCGGGGCCGACAGCGCCCTGGCCGCCGTCCGCAGCCTGACGTTCCAGCTCTCCGGCGCCCAGCTCGGCATCACCGTGACCGGCCTGGTCATCGGCATGATCTCCAAGCCCTCGATCTCCGCCCTGCTCACGGGCCCGTTCGAGGCCATGGGGCTGCCCGCCGGAGCCGCTTCCTCCACCGCCCTGATCCTGGGCACCGCCGTGTCGACCGTCGTCCTGATGGTCGTCGGCGAGCTGGTCCCCAAGAACTGGGCGATCTCCTCCCCGCTGGCCGTGGCCAAGCGGGTGGCGACCATGCAGCGGATGTTCAGCCGGGCCTTCAAGCCGCTCATCGGCCACTTGAACAGCACGGCCAACCACATGGTCCGCCGCTTCGGCCTGGAGCCGGCCGAGGAGCTGGCCTCGGCGCGCAGCCCGCAGGAGCTGGTGGCCCTGGCACGGCACTCCGCCAAGGAGGGCGCGCTGGAGAAGGACACCGCCGAGCTGTTCGTGCGCACCCTGAACCTGGCCGACCTGACCGCGGAGAACGTCATGACCCCGCGCGTCCAGGTCACCGCCCTGGACGTGCAGGCGACCGCGGAGGACGTGGCGAACGCGACCATGGCCACCGGCCTGTCGCGCTTCCCCGTCTACCGCGGCAGCCTCGACAGCGTCGTCGGCACCGTCCACATCAAGGACGTCCTGGCACTGCCCGCCGCGGACCGCCGCCGCCACCCGGTCTCCCAGCTGCTGCGCGAGCCGCTGCTCGTGCCCGAGTCGCTGACCGTGGACCGCCTGCTGGACCGGCTCTCCGGCCGGCAGACGATGGCCGTGGTCATCGACGAGTACGGCGGCACGGCCGGCGTGGCCACGCTGGAGGACATCGTCGAGGAGGTCGTGGGCGAAGTCCGCGACGAGCACGACCCGCACGAGACCGCGGACCTGGCCCCGGCCGGTACGGACGCCTCCGGCCGCGGGCTCTTCTCCGCGGACGGCGCGGCCCGCACCGACCAGCTGGAGCGGATCGGACTGCGGGTGCCGGACGGCCCGTACGAGACCCTGGCCGGGCTGATGGCCACGGAGCTGGGCCGCATACCGGTGGTCGGCGACAGCCTGGAGCTGGGCGGCTGGCAGCTGGACGTGGTGGACGACAGCGGACGGCGGGCCGCCCGCGTCCTGCTGCACGCCCCCGTCACGGCGCCCGCCGAAACATCGCCCGACGGCGCGCGCCGCAGGCAGGGCAGGAAGAACGCCGACACGCACCCGGAGGAGGGCCGATGACCGCGATCCAGTTGTTGATCGGCCTGGCGACCCTGGTCGTCAACGCCTTCTTCGTCGGCGCGGAGTTCGCGCTGATCTCGGTCCGGCGCAGCCAGATCGAGCCGTACGCCGAGCAGGGCGACCGGCGGGCCAGGGCCGTGCTGTGGGGCCTGGAGCACGTGTCGGCCCTCATGGCGGCGGCCCAGCTGGGCATCACCCTGTGCACCCTGGTGCTCGGTGTGGTCGCCGAGCCCGCCATCGCCCACCTGCTGACCCCGCTCCTCGACCTGGCCGGAGTACCGACCGGGGTGACCCACGCCATCTCCTTCGTGGTGGCCCTGGCACTGGCGACGTACCTGCACATGCTCTTCGGCGAAATGCTGCCGAAGAACGTGGCGCTGGCCGAGCCGGTCCGTACCGCGCTGCTGCTCGGACCGCCGCTGGTGGCGTTGACGCGGGGGCTGCGGCCGGTGATCTTCGCGATCAACGCCTTCGCCAACACGCTGCTGCGGATGCTGCGGGTCGAGGTGAAGGACGAGGTCGCCGCGACCTTCTCGGACGACGAGCTGGCGCGCATCGTCAAGGACTCCAGCGCGGCCGGTCTGATCGACGGCCGGGCGAGCGAGCGCCTGCACGACGCCCTGGAGCTGGGCCGCAGGCCCGTCATCGACGTGGCGCTGCCCGTGGACCGGGTGGTCTCCGCCGGTGAGGGCATCACGCCCGAGGGCCTGGAGCGCCTCTCCGCCGCGTCCCGGTACTCGCGGTTCCCGGTGCTCGACGGCCAGCAGAAGATCCTCGGCTACCTGCACGTCAAGGACGCCCTCGACGTGATCGCGCGCGACGAGGCCTTCCCGGTCTCCGCCCTGCGGCCGATCGCCCAGGTACGGGCCGAGACCCCGCTGGACGACGTGCTGACCGCCATGCGGCGCAGCCGTACGCACCTGGCGGCGGTCCTCGCGGCGGACGGGTCCATGACCGGTCTGGTCACGATGGAGGACGTGCTGCGCGAACTGTTCGGCAACCAGACGGCCGCATAGGGACGCGCGGTTCCCCGGCCCCCTCGCGCTCGCGTTCGCGCTCGCGGGACCGGGGAACCGCGCGGTAGCATCGCTCCGCCATGGAGATGAATGCGTCTTACACGAGTCTGGTCGCGGTCGGCGACTCCTTCACCGAGGGCATGTCCGACGCCCTGCCGGACGGGTCCTACCGGGGCTGGGCGGATCTGCTCGCCGCCCGCCTAGCGGCCCGCGAGCCCGGCTTCCGCTACGCGAACCTGGCGGTGCGCGGGAAGCTGATCGGCCAGATCGCCACCGAGCAGGCACCCCTCGCCGCCTCCATGGGCGCGGACCTGGTCACCCTGGTCGGCGGCCTGAACGACACCCTGCGCCCCAAGGTCGACATGGGGCGGGTGCGCGGCCATCTGGAGGCCGCCGTGGAGACGCTGGCGCCCGCGTGCGGGCAGCTCGTGCTGATGCGCTCGCCCGGCCGCCAGGGGCCCGTGATGGAACGTTTCCGCCCGCGCATGGAAGAGCTCTTCGCCATCATCGAGGAGCTGGCGGCGCGGCACGGCGCACTGGTCGTCGACCTGTACGGCGCCCCCGTGCTGGCCGATCAGCGCCTCTGGCACGCCGACCGGCTGCACCTCACGGACGAGGGCCACCGCCGGGTCGCCGAGGCCGTGTGGCAGGCCCTGGGGCTGCCCGCGGAGGAGGACTGGCGCGCCCCGCTGTCCGCCTCCCGGCCGCCGGGCTGGGCCGTCCGGCGCGTCGACGACGCCCGCTTCGCCCGCGAACACCTGCTCCCGTGGATCGGCCGCCGTCTGACGGGCCGCTCCTCCGGGGACGGCCGCCCGGCGAAGCGGCCGGAGCTGCTGCCCTACGCCACCGGAACGGGCGAGCGGCTCTCGTAGCAAGCCACAACCAGAGGCGGGGCACCCACCTGCGTAAACGCACAGCCGAAGCGCAAGTAGAATCCCTACACGTGACTGCCAAGCCCCGCATCCCCAATGTCCTGGCCGGCCGCTACGCCTCCGCGGAGCTCGCCGTCCTGTGGTCCCCCGAGTACAAGGTGACGCTGGAGCGGCGGCTGTGGCTCGCCGTGCTGCGCGCCCAGAAGGACCTCGGTATCGAGGTGCCCGACGCGGCCCTCGCCGACTACGAGCGCGTCCTGGAGCAGGTCGACCTGGCCTCCATCGCCGAGCGCGAGAAGGTCACCCGGCACGACGTGAAGGCCCGGATCGAGGAGTTCAACGCCCTCGCCGGTCACGAGCACGTACACAAGGGCATGACCTCCCGCGACCTCACCGAGAACGTCGAGCAGCTCCAGATCCGGCTCTCCCTGGAACTGGCCCGTGACCGCACGGTCGCGGTACTGGCCCGCCTGGGCAAGCTGTCCGCCGAGCACGCCGAGCTGGTCATGGCCGGGCGCTCCCACAACGTCGCGGCGCAGGCCACGACCCTGGGCAAGCGCTTCGCGACCGCCGCCGACGAGCTGCTCGTCGCCTACGGCCGCCTGGAGGACCTGCTGGAGCGCTACCCGCTGCGCGGGATCAAGGGCCCGGTCGGCACCTCGCAGGACATGCTCGACCTCCTCGGCGGCGACACCGCCAAGCTCGCCGACCTGGAGCAGCGCATCGCGGGCCACCTCGGCTTCGCGCACGCCTTCACCTCGGTCGGCCAGGTCTACCCCCGCTCGCTCGACTACGACGTGGTCACCGCGCTGGTGCAGCTCGCCGCCGCCCCGTCCTCGATCGCCAAGACCATCCGCCTGATGGCCGGGCACGAGCTGGTCACCGAGGGCTTCAAGCCCGGCCAGGTCGGCTCCTCCGCGATGCCGCACAAGATGAACACCCGCTCCTGCGAGCGCGTGAACGGCCTGATGGTCATCCTGCGCGGCTACGCCTCGATGACCGGCGAGCTCGCGGGCGACACCTGGAACGAGGGCGACGTCTCCTGCTCCGTGGTCCGCCGGATCGCGCTGCCGGACGCCTTCTTCGCCTTCGACGGTCTGCTGGAGACCTTCCTGACCGTCCTGGACGAGTTCGGCGCCTTCCCCGCGGTCGTCGCGCGCGAGCTGGACCGCTACCTCCCCTTCCTGGCCACCACCAAGGTCCTGATGGGCGCGGTCCGCGCCGGCGTCGGCCGCGAGGCCGCCCACGAGGTCATCAAGGAGCACGCGGTGGCCTCCGCCCTCGCGATGCGCGAGCAGGGCGCCGAGCGCAACGAGCTGCTCGACAAGCTGGCCGCGGACGAGCGGATGCCGCTGGACCGCGCGCAGCTCGATGCCCTGATGGCCGACAAGCTGTCCTTCACCGGCGCGGCGGGCGACCAGGTCGCCGTGGTGGTCTCCCGCATCGAGGAGATCACCAAGCAGCACCCGGAGGCCGCGGGCTACACCCCGGGGTCGATCCTCTGACGCCCGAAGAGCTGGCCGCCGCCCGCGACCGCATCCTCCCGGATGTGGTCGCGGGCGGTTTGCGCGTGCTGTTCTGCGGGATCAACCCGGGCCTGCTGTCGGCCGCGACGGGCCACCACTTCGCCCGTCCCGGAAACCGCTTCTGGCCCGTCCTGCACCTGTCGGGCTTCACCCCGCGCCGCCTGGCACCCGCGGAGCAGGAGGAGTTGCTGACCTACCGGTTGGGCATCACCAACGTCGTGGCCCGGGCCACCGCCCGCGCCGACGAACTCGACGCCGAGGAGTTCCGCGAGGGCGGCCGCCTGCTGACGGCCAAGGTCGAACTCCTGCGCCCCCAGTGGCTGGCCGTGGTCGGCGTCACCGCCTACCGCACGGCCTTCGGGGAGCGAAAGGCCCGGATCGGCCCCCAGGAGCGCACCATCGGCGCCACCCGGATCTGGGCCCTGCCCAACCCGAGCGGTCTCAACGCCCACTGGACCGCCGACACCATGGCCGAGGAGTACGCCCGCCTCCGCCTGGCCGCCGAGGCGGACCACTGACCGTGCCCGACGCCCCGGCCCCTGCGCTGCTCTTCCTCGACGTGGACGGCCCGCTCATCCCGTTCGGCGGACCGTCGCACGCGTACCCGACCCACCCGACGTGGCCCGGAGCCTCGGGAGGAGAGGCCACCGCCCACCCGCTCCTGCACCGGTTCGACCCGCGCCACGGCCCCCGCTTGTCGGCGCTCCCGTGCACCCTGGTCTGGGCCACGACCTGGATGGCCGACGCCAACACCCACCTCGCACCACTGCTCGGCCTACCGCCCCTGGAAGTGATGCACTGGCCGGAGCCGTCCGCCCCGGACGCACCGACCGAGGCCTACGCACCGACCGAACAGGACGAGCGGGACGAGCGTTTCGGCCTCCACTGGAAGACCCGCGGGCTGCTGTCCCGGGCAGCGGGTGGGCCGTTCATCTGGGTCGACGACGAGATCACGGACGCGGACCGGATCTGGGTGTCCGCGCACCACCCGGGCCCCGCCCTGCTCCACCGGGTCGACCCCCGCCGCGGCCTGACCGACGCGGACTACGCCGCCCTCACCGCCTGGCTCGCCGGCCCCTCGCGCCAACCGTCCCCCTGGGATCCGGATCGCTAGTGCCGTGACCGGAACGGTTCACCGTGCCACGGCATCCGGCACGGCGCGGCCCTAGGGCGGGTCGATCACCGTGACGGCGGCCATCAACTGTGGTGAGTGATCCGCTCCCCACTCGGCGACGTACACGACCACCCAGTGCTCCTCGACCCGCCACACGTGCACGTGGTCGGTCGTACCGCTCATCTCCCCCCAGGGCTCCGGAACCTCCCCCTCTCCCTCTCCCGAGACCGCCCTCTCCAGCAGGCTTCCCAGGTGGAACACCTGCTCCTCCCCCCAGCGCTCCGTCAGCCGCAGGGTGAGCGCTCCGTACTCGGCCGATATCTGCTCGACCCCGGCTATCCGGTCGGCCGCGTCCTCGTCTCCGTACCAGCGGCTCTCCCCGAGCTCCACGAGGTGGTATCCCGGGCCGCTCCGCTCGGTCACCGATCTGGTCCGCGCCGCGGGGAACCCACGCGTCCGGAGCCGGTCGATTGCCTCGAGGTGCGCTGCCGTCGTCATGTCGTCAGTATCCCCACGACCACTGACAAGTGGCCCGGCGTCACGCGTCCCGTCGGCGTAGGGCGATGCCACCGGCCACCAAGGCGGCCACCGCCCACAAGGCCTCCACCCCCAACCCGGCCCACGGGCCGAGGTCTCCTTGCGGGTGGGCGCTCAACACGAGCTGCCCCGCACGGTCCGGCAGGTACTGCCCCAGGCCACCGGCGTGGTCGCCGATGACGAACGAGACCAGCAGGACGAAGGGTATGAGCAGGCTCAACACGGCGGTCCCACTGCGCAGTACCGCGGTCAAGCCGGCTGCGAAGAGCACCATCAGGGCGAGGTAGAGCCCGCTCCCGACGACCGCCCGCAGCACACCCGGCGATCCCGACTCCAAGGCCCGCTCTCCCATGAGGGCCTGACCCGACACGAAGGTGACGATCGCGGTGAGCTGTCCCGCCACCAGCGCGAGTGCGCCGATGACCACGATCTTGGAGACGTAGAACCGGGTCCGGTTCGGCACCGCGCCCAGACTCGTCCGCAGCGCCCCGTTGTGGAACTCGCAGGCGACCGCCTTCGCACCGAAGGCGATGGCCGCTATCTGCCCGAAGACGACACCGTGGAAGGCCAACCGGAGCGGGTCGCTCCCGGGTCTCGCCGCCTCGGACGGGCCGATCATCGCAGCCATCAGCACTTGGCTGCCGCAGGTCGCGGCGAGTATCGCGACGAGTGCCCAGAGCGTGCCGCGCAGCGACCGTATCTTGATCCATTCCGAGTGCAGGACGGGGGCGGTGGGCAAAGCACGAGCGGTCATGGCCAGTTCTCCAGTCGGGTGGCTTCAGGTCGTTCCAGGTCGCTTCAGGGGTCGTGCAGGGCGCACGGGCGTTGGTGCCGGAGGCGCCGCGCAAGGTCGGTGTGCGCCGGACCGGGCGGCGAAGGGCGTCTCGTCCGCCGTGAGGTCGAGGTAGGCCTGCTCCAACGAGGCACGCTCGTCGGCCAGCTCCAGGACGGGTATGCCTTCGCGGGCCGCGAGCGCACCGATCCGCTCGGCCTGCGCGCCGTCGACCCGCCACCGCCCTTCCTCGGCCTCCTCCGTCGAGAGCCCGTCGGCGGCGAGGACCTCTCGCATACGTAGGGGCTCCGAGGTGCGCAGCCGCACTCTCGGGGCGCTCCGCGCATCGATGAACGCCTTCATCGACATGTCGGCGAGCAGCCTGCCCCGGCCCAGGACGACCAAGTGGTCCACGAACGTCGCGCTCTCCGACATCAGATGGCTGGAGACAAGGACCGTCCGCCCCTCCAGCGCGAGCCTCCGGAGCAGTTCCCGGATCCAGATGATGCCTTCGGGGTCGAGCCCGTTCGTCGGCTCGTCCAGGAGCACCACCCCGGGGTCGCCCAACAGCGCCGCGGCTATGCCCAAACGCTGGCGCACCCCCAAGGAGAAGGTTCCGATCCGCCGCCCGGCCACGGCGGCGACCCCGACCGCGTCGAGGACGTCGTCGACCCGACGGGCCGGGATGCGGTTGCTGACCGCGAGGGCGAGCAGATGGTCACGGGCCGTCCGCCCGCCGTGGGCCGGCTGGGGGTCCAGAAGGGCCCCGACGTGGTGCAACGGGTCGTGGAAGTCGGTGAAGAGCCGGCCGCCGATGGTGGCGGTGCCGGAGGTGGCCCGGTCCAGGCCCAGCAGGAGCCGCATCGTGGTCGACTTGCCTGCGCCGTTGGGTCCGAGGAAGCCGGTGACCCGTCCGGGCCGCACCTCGAAGCTGAGGTGGTCCACGGCCCGAGCAGCGCCGTACTCCTTGGTGAGTTCGCGGATCTCGATGTTCTTCATGCCTCAAGATTCGGCGTCGGGCCCTGGCCGATCCTCCCCCGCCAGGGGGGAACCCCTCCCCCGTGCGGGGGAGATGGCCCGCTGCCTACACTCACCGCGTGAACACCATCAAGTGCACCCAGTGCGGTGTCGTAGGGCTCGAGCAGGGCTTCGTCGAGGACTCCGGAGAGGGCTCACGGGGATACGCCCGCTGGATAGCCGGGGCGTTGGAGCTCGGGATCTTCGGCGGAGCAAAGCGGCTGGGCCGGCAGCGGTGGCAGATCGATGCGCTCCGGTGTCCGCAGTGCGGCCACCTCGAGCTGTTCGCACGCACCCGCGTCTGACCCCCGCTCGGGGTGGTCCGTCTCCGCCTCGTCTCCCCGCGCAAGGGTGCCTGCCTCCCCCGTGCGGGGTGCCCGTCTCCCCCGTGCGGGGGTGCCGGGCGTGATCGGGCGGCTGCCACGATGACGGCATGTACCGAATGATCCGTGCACCGTTGAAGGCGGTGACCTACACCCGCTGGTTACATCTGTGCGTGCCCACCCTCGTCGTGGCCGTGTGGATGTTCGTCTACCCCGCCGCGCCGCTGATGCCGCTGCTCCTGGTGGCGCCGGTCGGCCTGGTGCCCTGGGTCCGCCTGGCCGAGGGCCTCCAGGCACGCTTCTTGCTCGCTCCGCACGACGAAGGGGGCCTCGGCAGCATGATCAGCGCGGCCCCTTCGGCTCATTGGGGCGATCGCTGGCGGACGGTGCTGTGGCTCGAGATACGGCTGGTGGTCTCGTCGGCGGCGCTGTTCTCGACCGTGTTCCTGCTGTCGGCCTCGGTCGAGCTGGGATGCGCCGCCTTCGGTCACCCTTCGGCGGATCCGTGGGTGCCGCTGGAGGTACCGCGTTGGGCGTCGGCCCTCCTCACCCCGGTGCCGCTGGTCCTGCTCGCCGCGACGGTCGTCCTGCTCGGCGAGATGATCACATCGGTCGCCGGCCGCCTGCTCGGACCTTCGGCCGCCGAGCGGCTCTCCGCGCTCGAGGAGCGGACGGAGCGGTTGCTGGAGCGCAACCGGATCGCCCGCGAGCTGCACGACTCGATCGGTCATGCGCTGACCGTCGCGGTGATGCAGGCCGGAGCGGCTCGCACGGCGGGCAGCCCGGAGTTCACGGAGCGGGCCCTGTGCGCGATCGAGGAGACCGGACGGGCCGCGCTGGAGGACCTGGAGCGCGTGCTGCTGGTGCTGCGGGAGTCCGCGCAGCCGCCCTCGCAGCGGCCGACCCTCTCGGAGGCGGACCGGTTGCTGGAGTCGGCCCGGGCCTCGGGGGCGAGGGTGGAGAGCGAAGTCACCGGGCCCCTGGACCAGCTGCCCGGGCCCGTCACTCGTGAGGGGTACCGGATCCTGCAGGAAGCACTGACCAATGTGCTGCGGCACTGCGGGCCGGTACCGGTCCGGGTGCGGGTCGAGGTGGCTGTCGGGCAGCTCGACCTGGAGGTGACCAACCCGCTCCCGAAGGGGCCGACCCTGATGTCGGGCAGCGGCAGCGGGCTGCGCGGGATGCGGGAGCGGGCCGCGCTGCTGGGCGGTGCGGCCGAAACCGGTCCGCACGAGGGCACTTGGAGGGTGCGCGCCCGGCTCCCGCTGGAGCGAATACGCTGACGGGATGCCCGTCACCGTGCTCCTCGTCGACGATGAACCCCTGGTGCGTGCGGGACTGCGCGCCGTCCTGGAGGCCCAGCCCGACATCGAGGTCGTCGGCGAGGCCGCCGACGGGGCCGCCGTGATCCCGCTGGTCCGCCGACTGCGGCCGGATGTGGTAGCGATGGACGTCAGGATGCCCTTGCTCGACGGGATCGAGGCCACCCGGGCCGTGCTCAAGAGCGTCGACGACCCGCCGAAGATCCTCGTGGTCACGACCTTCGAGAACGACGAGTACGTCTACCGGGCCCTGCGCGCCGGGGCCGACGGGTTCCTCTTGAAGCGGGCCCGGCCCTCGGAGATCGTCCACGCGGTGCGGCTGGTGGCGGAGGGCGAGACCCTGCTCTTCCCGGCGGCGGTGCGCGCACTGGCCGCCGAGTACGGGAACCGGGCCGCTCGGAGCACGCTAGAGCGGGCGGCGCTGACCGAGCGGGAGGAGTCCGTGTTGCGGCTGATGGCCCGGGGGCTGACGAACGCGGAGATCGCCGGAGAGCTGTTCGTCGGCGCGGAGACCGTGAAGTCCCATGTGAGTGCGGTGCTGGCGAAGCTGGGGGCGCGGGACCGGACCCAGGCAGTGATCATGGCGTACGAATCGGGGTTCGTCGCCCCGGCCTGAGAGGGAAGAGAGGAGGGATCGGTTCCGGCCGATGGGGGGCCGCTTCTCGCCGTCACCCAGTGTGCGCAGTACGATCCGGCTGAACAAGCTCGCTAGCTGGGAGGACACACGTTGGGGCAGCTGACCGGCGGGGACCCCTCGCTGCTTCGGCGGATCAATTCCGCCGTGGTCCTGCGGGCGCTTCGCGCGGCCGAATCACCGACGCTCACCGATCTCACCCGACTGACCGGGCTCTCGCGACCTACGGTCGAGGGGGTCGTCGAGGGACTCATCGGCACCGGGCTCGTCATGGAGGCCGAGGCGGAAGAGGGCGCTCGCAGACAGGGACGGCCGGCCAGACGGTTCCGGTTCCGTGCGGAGGCGGGCCATCTGCTCGGGATCGAGATCGGCTCGCACCGGGTCGCGGCGCTGCTCTCCGGGCTGGACGGACGGGTGATCGGGGCCGGTACCAAGGAGGTCGACGAGTCGGCTTCGGCCGACGAGCGGCTCGACCGGGTCCGGGCCACGGTCGCCGACCTGCTCCGGCGCGCCGGAGTGCCGAGGGACTCCTTGCGCGCGGTCGGTGTCGGCAGCCCGGGCATCGTGGAGGCGGACGGCACGGTCCGCCTGTGCACCGCCCTTCCGGGCTGGACCGGGCTCCCGCTCGGCGAGCGGTTGCAGCGGTCCTTCCGCTGCCCGGTCCAGGTGGAGAACGACGCCAACGCGGCGGCGGTCGCCGAACACTGGAAGGGCACGGGGCGGGACACGGACGACCTGGTGTTCGTCATGGCGGGCCTCAGCCCGGGTGCCGGTTCGCTGATCAACGGGCGGCTGCACCGCGGCTTCGGCGGCGCGGCGGGCGAGATCGGTGCGCTGCACCTGCTGGGCCGCGACGTGACGCCGGAACGGTTGCTGTCGACCAACGGGGAGCCTTTGCACCCGCTGGACGAGCAGGCCGTCGCCGCCGTGTTCGCGCTGGCCAAGAGGGGCGACGAGGGGGCGATGGCCGCGGTGGAGCGGTTCATCCAGCGCCTGGTGCACGACGTCGCCGCCCTGGTCCTGGCGATGGATCCGGAGCTGGTCGTGGTCGGCGGCTGGGCCGCCGGGCTCGACGGGGTCCTGGATCCGCTGCGTCGGGAGCTGGAGCGGTACTGCCTGCGCCCGCCGCGCGTGGCCCTGTCCCTGCTCGGGGAGGCGGCGGTGGCGACCGGAGCCCTGCGGCTGGCGCTGGACCAGGCGGAGGAAGAGCTCTTCGCGGTGGAGAAGCCGGCCCCGGCCCGCGACCGCGCCTGATACCGCGCCGGGTACACCGCGAGGCGGCCCCCGGAAGGGGCCGCCTCGGGCGGTGCGGAGAGCGGGGAGCGCAGAGCGGGTCGCACCTGCGGGCGGGAGCCCGCGGGTCAGGAGGCGACGAGCGTCTCCGCGTGGTGGCTTATCTGGACGTCGCCCGAGTCCCCGAAGGTCAGTCGGCAGGTGTCCGCGCGGTAGGTCGCGACGGAGACGGCCGCGGTGCCCTCGGCCGTGAAGTAGCGGGTGGTGACCAGCAGCACCGGGGCCCCCGGCAGCCGGTCGAGCTCCTTGGCGTCGTCGGCGCGGGCCGAGCCGAGTTCCACGGACCGGTCCTGACCCTCCAGCGCCAGGCGCTGCAGCTCACGCAGCACGGCGCGGGCGCGGGCGGGCCCGGCGGGAGCGTCTATGCCGGAGAGACCCGGCACCGAGGAGCCGGGGACGTACAGCAGCTCGGCCGCGACGGCCTGGCCCTGGGTGACCCGGGTCCGGCGCACGGTGTGCACGGTCTGGTCGGTGCCGAAGGGGACGGCGGAGGCGGTGCCGAGGAGCTTGGCGACGGCGGCGCTGGGCAGGGTCTCGGCCGCGTCCACGAGCTGCCACCCGTCGACGGCCTCGCCGGGCCAGGCGTGCTGGGTGGTGCCGACGGCGACGCCCACCCGCGGCGGGGCCACGGTGGTGCCGACACCGCGTCGGCGCTGCAGCCTGCCTTCGAGTTCCAGCTGTTCCAGGGCCTGGCGCAGGGTCGCGCGGGCGACGCCGAAGCGGGCGGCCAGGTCACGCTCGTTGGGCAGCACCTCGCCCACGGCGAAGTCCTGGTCGAGCGCCTCGCTGAGCACGGTCTTGAGGTGCCAGTACTTCGGTTCCGGCACCGATTCGAGCTGCGTGGTCCCCACCCTGACTCCTCCTGCCATCGCTGCAATCGCCGTGTTCCAGCGGCAGTTTCGCGTCTTTGTTTATTAAAGGTCCTTGCACTATCCCTGCGACGATAGGACGGCTCCCGGACTTGGTCAAGACCAATCCTCATCCCGATGCCGGGCATAACGGGTATTCGTATCAAGCCGTTCACAGGATGTTCTCGGCGCCCCCGGAGGCTTGTAGTCGGGTGCTACCGGGCGGTAATCATTACTGACAGCGAGTCTCACAGCGCTCACCGCCGCACCGGTCCACCACCGCACCCGAGGAGCAGCATGACCAGCACCGCCTCCTTCACCATCGACTCCCCGACCGGCCCCCGCACGACGACCGTCGCCTACGAGCGCAAGGGAGCGGGCGAACCGATCCTGCTGCTCCACGGCATCGGCCACCACTTCCAGGCGTGGCGCCCGGTCACCGACGTCCTGGCCGTCGACCACGACGTCATCGCGGTCGACCTGCCCGGCTTCGGCGCCTCCGCCCCGCTGCCGGAGGGGGTCCCCTACGACCTCGACACCGTCGCCCCCGCCCTCGGCGCCCTCTGCTCGGCCCTCGGCGTCGAGCGCCCCCACGTAGCGGGCAACTCCCTCGGCGGTCTGCTCGCCCTGGCCATGGGGCGCGCCGGGCTCGTCCGCTCCGTGACCGCCCTCTCCCCCGCCGGATTCTGGAGCGAGACCGAGCGCCGCTACGCCTTCGGGGCGCTGCGCGCGATGCGGGCCGGGGCCCACGCCCTCCCGCTGCCCGCCGTGGAGCGGCTCTCCCGCAGTGCCGTGGGCCGCGCCGCCCTCACCGGCACGATCTACGCCCGCCCCGGCCGGCGCTCCCCCGAAGCCGTGGTCGCGGAGACCCTCGCCCTGCGCGGAGCCACCGGCTTCGACTCCACGCTGGCCGCCGGGGGGTCCGTACGGTTCACCGACGACGTGCCCGGGGTGCCGGTCACCATCGCCTGGGGCGAACGGGACCGGCTGCTGCTGCGCCGCCAGGGCGTGCGCGCCAAGCACACGATCCCCGGCGCGCGGCTGGTCCGGCTGCCGGGCTGCGGTCACGTCCCGATGAACGACGACCCCGCGCTCGTCGCCCGGGTCATCCTCGACACGGCCCGCGCCGCGCTCCCGGCCCCGGCCGCCGGCTGACGGCTGTTCATCCACGGTTCGCGTGCGCGACGCGGGCGGACCGGTGTGCCGGCGGCACACTGGTCCGGCCCGTGCGAGCCCGACCGGACCCTGGAGACGCACCGATGCCGCACACCCGCCGGACCCTGCTCACCGGCTCGCTCGCGGCCTCCGCCGCGCTCGCCCTCCCGCTCGGCCTGTCGGCTCCGGCCTTCGCCCGGTCCGGTCGCCCGAGCGCGTCGTGGGGCGTCCAGTCCGGTGAGGTCACGGAGGGGTCCGCGCTCGTCTGGACCCGTTCCGACCGCCCCGCGCGCATGTACGTCGAGACCTCGCCCACCGCATCGTTCCGTCGCGGGGTGCGCCGGCACCCGGGTCCGCTCCTCGGACCGGCCACGGACTTCACCGGCACCACCCCCCTGCGCGGCCTCCCGCCGGGCGCGGAAGTCCACTACCGCGTGGTGGTGGCCGATCCGGACGACCCGCGGCGCAGCGGCGAGCCCGTCCACGGAAGCCTGCGCACGACGCCCCTCTCGCGCCGCTCCGGTGTCCGCTTCCTGTGGTCCGGTGACCTCGCGGGCCAGGGCTGGGGCATCAATCCGGACCTCGGCGGCTACCGCGTCTTCGACGAGATGCGCCTGCGCGACCCCGACTTCTTCCTCTTCAGCGGGGACACCGTCTACGCGGACGGTCCGCTCCTGCCGAGCGTGACGCTGCCCGACGGTCGGATCTGGCGCAACGTGACCACCGAGGAGAAGTCGAAGGTCGCCGAGACCCTGGCGGAGTTCCGCGGGAACTTCCGCTACAACCTGCTCGATCGCAACCTCACCGCCTTCAACGCCCGGGTGCCGGTGATCGCCCAGTGGGACGACCACGAGGTGCGCAACAACTGGTACCCCGGTCAGCTGCTGGAGGACCCGCGCTACACGGTCAAGCAGGTCGACGTGCTGGCCGAGCGGGCCCGCCGGGCCTTCGGCGAGTACTTCCCCGGCCTCGCGATCGACCCCGCCACCCGCGCCCAGGGCCGGGTGCACCGGGTCGTGCGCCGGGGCCCGCTGCTCGACGTCTTCGTCCTCGACATGCGCACCCACCGCAACGCCAACTCCCCGGACCGCCAGGGCGCCGACCCCGTCGGCATCCTGGGCGCCGAGCAGTTGGCCTGGCTGAAGCGGGAGCTGTCCCGGTCCCGCGCCACCTGGAAGGTGATCGCGGCCGACATGCCGCTCGGCATCGTCGTCGCCGACGGTGCGACCGACTTCGAGGCGGTCGCCCAGGGCGATCCGGGCACTCCGCTCGGCCGGGAACTCCAGATCGCCGAACTGCTGCGCCACATCAAGCACCAGCGCATCACCGGCACCCTGTGGCTCACCGCCGACGTCCACTACACCGCGGCCAACCACTACGCCCCCGAGCGGGCGGCCTTCCGCGACTTCGCTCCCTTCTGGGAGTTCGTGTCCGGGCCCGTCGGCGCGGGCGGCTTCCCGCACGGACGGCTCGACGCGACCTTCGGCCCCGAGACGGCCTTCGTGCGGTCGGCGCCGGTGGCCAACATGTCCCCGGCCGAGAACCCGCCGTACTACGGAGAGGTGGAGATCGACGGGGCGAGCGGGGAGCTGACCGTTCGACTGCGCCGCCAGGGCGGCGACGTCCTCTTCACCAAGACGCTCCGGCCGGGGCAGGTGGGCCAGTAGCCATGAGCGCGACGAGCCGGAAAACCGGGCGAAATCTATCGGATCGACACTTAACCAGTCGGTCACAAACCGTTCGTGATCACGCAACACCCCCGCGTCACAGTGGTGTGCATGACTGACCGCAGCCCCGCCACCGCCCACCCGTCCCACCGACCCCGCCGCACCCATCACTGGCGCCACGACCTCGTGGAGCTGGCCGCCCTGTTCTGCGCCGTGGCGGTCGCCGACGCCCTGGCCAATCTCGTGGTGCACGGTCCGAGCGGGCCCGTGATGCTGGTGGCCTCGGCGGTCGCGCTCCTGGTCACCGCCGGGTTCCACACCTGGTGGGCCCGCCGCCACAGCCACGCGCCTCCCCCGGGCCGGACGGCCCCCTCCGATACCGGCGCCCCGACCGGGGATCCGGCCACCTCGTCGGAGCCCGCGCGTTCCGGCGCCGCCGCTGCGGACGCGGCGTCCGACCCGACGAGCGCGGGCTCCACCGCGCTGTGGCGGATGCGCACGACCGTACGGGACGAACCGGGCAGCCTCGCCGCGTTGTGCACCGCGCTGGCCCACCACTCCGTCGACATCCTGACGCTCCAGACCCACCCGCTCCCCGAGGGCGGCACCGTCGACGAGTTCCTGCTGCGCGCCCCGCAGGAGCTGGCCTCCGCCGAGCTGACCCGCGCCGCCGCCCGGGCGGGCGGCCACAGCACCTGGATCGAGCGCGCGGACGCCCACGACCTGGTCGACACCCCGACCCGGGTACTGGGGCTGGCCACCCGGACCGCCCTCGACGCCGCCGAGCTGCCGCTCGCGCTGCGCCAGCTCCTGGGCCGTTGCACGATCCACTCGATCCCGGCCACCACCCTCACCGGCCGCCCCAACGCCGCCGCCCACGCCCCGGTCGAGGGCGTGCTGGAGGCCACCACGATGCGGCTGCGCGACCCCTCGGGCGGAGCGATCACCGTCGACCGCCCCCACCTGCCCTTCACCCCGACCGAGTTCGCCCGCGCCCGCGCCCTGGTCGAGCTGGACGCCCGGCTCGGCCCGCGCGTCCCGCGCAGCCAGGACGTGCTGACCCTGCCCGAGGGCAACGAGATCACCGTGCGCCGCGCCGACGGCTCCGACCTGCCGGCCGCGCGCGCGATGCACGACCGCTGCTCCGAGCGGACGCTGGGCCTGCGCTACCACGGTCCGGTCGCCGACGCCGACCGCTACCTCGGCCACCTGCTGAGCCCGCGCTTCGGCCGCACCCTGGCCGCCACCACGGCCTCCGGCAAGCTGGTCGCCCTCGGCCACCTGCTGTGGGACGGGGACGAGACCGAGGTGGCCCTGCTCATCGAGGACGACTGGCAGCGCCGCGGCATCGGCTCCGAACTGCTCGGCAGGCTCGTCTCGATGGCGGTCGAGGCCCGCTGCGACAGCGTGTACGCCGTCACGCAGGCCTCGAACACCGGCATGGTGGCCGCCATGCGCGGTCTCGGGCTCCCCCTCGACTACCAGATCGAGGAGGGCACCCTGGTGATCACGGCCCGCCTGGACACCGCCACGGTCGGAACCGGGCCGACGTACCGGCAACAGGCCGAGCAGCGCCCGTACGAGAGCCCGCGCCACCAGAACTGAGCACGCGCCGGACTTTCCGGCCCCCACCGGCCCCGGGTGGCGCATCCGCCTCCCCGGGGCCGGCGGCGTACCCGGCACGACACGGCCCGTGCCCGGAACGGCACCGCACCCCGTGGCGCGAAATCGCCCGTGCCGGCCAGGGATGCCTTTTCATGGAGGTGGACGCGGCGCACCGCCGCAGGTCGCGTCAGGCTGCTGACAGCGAACGGTAGTGACGCGGACGGGTCTCCCGTATGAAGATGTCCGCATGTCAGACACCCTCCACAGCGGCAACCAGCTGCCCCGCCAGGTCGCGGACGCGTACGTCGACGACCTCATCGCACTCGACCCGATCACCGGCACCTACCTCGGTGTCGCCGCGAGTTCCGCGAAACTCCCGGACTTCTCCCCCGCCGGGCGCGAGGCCTCCGCCGAGCTCGCCCGCACCACCCTCGCCAAGCTCGACGCCGCCGAGCAGCTCCCCGGCGGCGACAGCGACGCCGAGCGCCGCTGCGCCCGGCTGCTGCGCGAGCGCCTGACCGCCGAACTCGCCGTGCACGAAGCGGACGAGGACCTGCGCGCGGTCAGCAACATCCACTCCCCGGTGCACAGCGTCCGCGAGGTCTTCACGCTGACCCCCGCCGACACGGACGAGGACTGGGCCGCGATCGCCGAGCGGCTGCGCGGAGTTCCCGCCGCCTTCGCCGGATACCGTGAGTGTCTCCAGCTCGGCCTCGACCGCGGCCTGTACGGCAGCCCGCGCCCCACCGCCACCTTCATCGGCCAGCTCGGCACCTGGGTCGGCGAGGACGGCGAGGGCCCCGGCTTCTTCGCCGACTTCGCCGCGGCCGGCCCCGAGGCGCTGCGCGGCGAACTCGACGCGGCCGTCGAGGGTGCGAACGCCGCCGTCGTCTCGCTGCGCGACTGGATGCGCGACGTGTACGCCCCCGCCGTCAAGGGCTCCCCGGACCCGGTGGGCCGCGAGCGCTACGCCCGCTGGTCGCGCTACTTCAACGGCACGGACCTCGACCTGGACGAGGCGTACGCCTACGGCTGGTCGGAGTACCACCGGCTGCTCGCCGAGATGAAGACCGAAGCGGCCAAGATCCTGCCCGGCGCCGGTCCCTGGGACGCGCTGCGCCACCTCGACGAGCACGGCACCCACATCGAGGGCGTCGACGAGGTCCAGGCGTGGCTGCAGGGCATCATGGACGAGGCCATCGAGAACCTCGACGGCACCCACTTCGAACTCGCCGAGCGGGTCCGCAAGGTGGAGTCCCGGATCGCCCCGGCGGGCGGCGCCGCGGCCCCGTACTACACCTCGCCCTCCGAGGACTTCTCGCGCCCCGGCCGCACCTGGCTGCCGACCATGGGCCAGACCCGCTTCCCGGTCTACGACCTGGTCTCGACCTGGTACCACGAGGGCGTTCCGGGCCACCACCTCCAGCTCGCGCAGTGGACGCACGTGGCGGACCAGCTCTCCCGCTACCAGGCCACCGTGGGCATCGTCAGCGCCAACGCCGAGGGCTGGGCCCTGTACGCGGAGCGCCTGATGGACGAACTGGGCTACCTCACGGACGCCGAGCAGCGCCTGGGCTACCTGGACTGCCAGATGATGCGCGCCGCACGGGTCATCGTGGACATCGGCATGCACCTGGGCCTGGAGATTCCGGCGGACTCGCCGTTCCACCCGGGCGAGACGTGGACCGTGGACCTGGCGCAGGAGTTCTTCGGGCTGCACAGCGGCCGCCCGGCCGACTTCATCGAGAGCGAGCTGACCCGCTACGTCTCGATGCCGGGCCAGGCGATCGGTTACAAGCTGGGCGAGCGCGCCTGGCTGCTGGGCCGGGACAACGCCCGCGCCGCGCACGGCGAGTCCTTCGACCTGAAGGCCTGGCACATGGCGGCCCTCTCGCAGGGTTCGCTGGGTCTGGACGACCTGGTGGACGAGCTGTCCAAGCTCTGATCGCGCCGACCGGTACCGACCGCGCCGACCGCACTCCGGTCGGTCTGTGACGACGGGCCGTTCGCCCCCGGCGGGGGGC
>NZ_JBHWLC010000020.1:0-126647 GCF_042730635.1 Streptomyces sp. NPDC059917 | reverse complement strand
GCGGTACTCCCACCGCCCCGCGGGCCGCGCCCCCGCGCAGCGAAGGAAACACCCCCGCATGACGTCGACGTCCACACCCGCCTCCACGCCCGGGTCCCTCTTCGCGGAGCGCCTCGACGTCGCGGAGGAGCGGCTGCGCCGGCTCTACATGCGCCACGAGTCCGGCTTCCCGACCGCCGAGGAGGACGAGGACGAGGGCCTGGACGAGGGCCCGGACGGGGGCCCGGACGCGCCGATGGACCTCGACGGCTCCGACGGCTCCGGCGGCGGTCGGCGTCGCGCGCGCTCCGCCACCGCGTGGCCCGACACCGGGCGGCTGGCGGAGCTGGGCCACCGCGGCGACCGACTGGCCCGACTCGTCACCGAGTTCGGCCTCTCCGAGCGCGAGACGGACGTCCTGCTCACCTGCCTGCTCCCGGAGCTCAACCCGGTCTGCGGCAGTGCCTTCCGCTTCCTGACCGGGCTGCCCTCCTCCCGCCCCACCGTCTCGGTGGCCCTCTCCGCCCACGGCATCACGGTGACCGACGCCCTCGGCACCGGACTGCTGCGGCCCGGCTCGACGCTGCTCACCGCCGGACTGGTGGCCTACGAGGACCCCACCGCCGCCTTCCCCGACCGGCTGCTCCGCGTCCCCGGCCGCCTGGTCGACTTCCTCGCCGGTCGCGCGGGCGGCCCCGGGGCGGGCGGCGTCCCCTGGCTGCGGCCCCTGCCCCCGCACGCCCCGGCCGCCCACGAGGCCGACCCCGGAGCCACCGCCGCACCGCACTTCGCGCTCGACGCCGACCCGGGCCGCACCCGGTACCTGCGCCAGGGCATCCGCGGCGAAGCCCTCCCCGCGGCCCGCGAGGCGCTGGCCGCGCTGGGGCTCGTACCCCTGCTCCTCGACCCGGACGCCCTCGCCACCACCGACCTCCCGCCCGCCCGGCTCGCCGAACAGGCCGCGCTGGAGGCCCGGTTGCTGGGGGCCGCCGTCCTGCTCCCGGTGCCGCCGCCCGGCACCGCCACGCCCGAGCGCGTCGACCTGCTGCGCCAGCTGGCCACCCGGCTCGACGAGGCCCCGCCGCTCCTGCTGCTCTACGGCGCGCAGCCCTGGTCCGCCTACGAGTGGGACGCCCCGCTGCCCGTCGAGAGCGACCTGCGCTCCGCCGCGGCCCGCGCGCCGCGCGACCAGCTCGGCGCCGCCGCCTCCGCGGCCGTGGAACGCGTCCACCGGGCCGGCGCCCTGCGCGCGCAGACCCCCGCGATGCCCGAGGTGCGGGCCGCCGCCCGGCTCCGATCGGCCGCCGAACTCGGCTCCCTGGCACGGCACATCGAGCCCGTCGTCGGCTGGCAGGACCTGGTGCTGCCCGACGCCGTACGGCACCGCCTCGACATGCTGGTCGCCCGGGTGCGCCACCGCGAGGAGGTCTTCCAGGACTGGGGCATGCGCCGGGGCGGCGGCCGCGGCCGCGGCACCGCGGCCCTCTTCGCGGGGGAGTCCGGCACCGGCAAGACCATGGCGGCCGAGGCGCTGGCGCACGAGCTGGGCCTGGACCTGTACGTCATCAGCCTGCCGTCGATCGTCTCCAAGTACATCGGTGAGACGGAGAAGAACCTCGAACGGGTCTTCTCCGCGGCCGAGACCCTGGAGGCCGTCGTCCTCTTCGACGAGGCCGACTCGATGTTCGCCAAGCGCGGCGAGGTCAAGGGGTCCAACGACCGGCACGCCAACATGCAGAGCGGCTACCTCCTGCAACGCCTCGAAGCCTTCAACGGCCTCGCGATCCTCACCACCAACCTCCGCTCCAACATCGACTCCGCCTTCACCCGCCGCTTCGACGAGGTCGTCCACTTCGAGAGCCCCGGCCCCGACGTCCGCGCCCAGCTGTGGCGCGGCCTCCTCGGCGACGCCGCCCCCGCGGACCTCCCCGTCGACGCCCTGGCCCAGGCCTACGACCTGGCCGGTGGCAGCATCCGCGCCTGCGTGGAGAGCGCGGCCTTCGAAGCGGTGGCGGCGGGCCGACGCGTGACCGGCGAGGACCTCCTCGCCGGCATCCAGACGGAGTACACCAAGCTCGGCCGCCTCTTCAGCCGCCCCCGCTGACGAGCTGTCCTCCTTTGCGCGGCGGCGTCGTCCTTGGGGGACCGGCCGCCCACCGGGGCGCTGGTTGGGTGGAGACGGGGGTGGGGGTGTTCCTGCCCAACTCCGTCCGCAGCACCGCGGTCGGTACGCGCTGTGGTGAAAGAGAGTTCGTCGTGAGCGACATGGGTGGCCTTGAACGCAAGCCGGTGCCCGGAAGGACGTGGCAAGGGGCCCCGCCCGCCCCGGTGTCGACCGTGCTGCCGAGCACTCAGCCCGGCCCGGACTGGGACCCCACCGACTCGCGATGGATCCCGAACTGGCTCCTGGACGGCCCGCAGAACGCGCAGGGCGGGGGCGCGGGCCCCGCGGGGGGCGCGGGCCCCACGGCCACCGGGGGCCCCACGGCCATCGCTGTTTACGCACCCCCCACCGCGCCACCGGACCCCGACGCCACGCCGATTCCCGCGGACGCGCAGGAGAACAAGTTCCTGGTGGACGACGAGAAGAACCGCATGCAGGTCAAGCGGGACGCGACGGCCAAGGAGAAGCCGGTCCGGAGGAACGCCCAGATCGTCAAGGAGGTCCTGGAGGACAAGGAGAACAAGAACGCCTCGCTCCTGATCTACGAAGGGGGCTTCAAGAAGGGCATCGGGCGTGCGGCCGTGGCCGTGGGCAACATCGAGGCCGCCGACCACGTGGCCGTGCTGGTACCGGGCATGGGCAGCTCCCTCGACACCCTCGCCGAGCTGGTCCGCAGGGCGAACAACCTGCGCGAGCAGTGCGTGGAGACGGCGCCCGGCGCCCGGGTCGCGGTCGTCGCCTGGGTCGGCTACAAGGCCCCGGGACTCCTCAAGGTCGTGTACGAGAGGCCGGCCGCGAAGGGCGCGCGGCTCCTCCTGCGCGATCTGGACCGCTGGCGCGGGCACTGGAGCAAGAGCGCCACCCGCGCGCGGCGTCACCTGCCGACGATGCCCTCGCTGACGGTCAGCGGGCTGAGCTACGGAAGCGTGGTCACCGGTCACGCCGGAGCGGGCGCCGGGAACGACTACGAGGGCAAGCCCCTCATCCCCAAACAGGCCCACCTCGGCAGCCCCGGCAGCGGGTTGCGCGCCAACCACCTCGGTGGCTCCCAGATCTACTCCGCTTCGACCCCCAGCGACCCGGTCAGCTGGCTCAGCCGCTTCGGCAGCGACCCCACGCACCGGAGGTACGCGGAGAAGTACCCGGTCCACCGGATGAAGGTCAAGTACCACTGGACCGTGGCCAAGGACATCAACCCCTTCGCCTTCACCTCCCACCAGAGCTACTACGACAAGGGCAGCGAATCCCTCGCCAACCTCTCGCGCGTCGTGGTCGACAAACAGGACGAGATCACCTTGACGGCCCCCCGCGACGGCGCCCTCGCCGGCCACAGGTGGGTCTCCCCGTACCTCGACAAGCCGGCGCCCGACGGGCCCGCACCGGCCGAGGGGGATGCCAAGAGCCGCAATCGGCGCCATCTCATGGCCTGGCAGTTCATGACGGGCAACGGCGACCAGGCGGCGAAGATGTCCTCGGAGCTGATGGAGAACCTCTTCCAGGCCCACATGCAGGTGAACCGGGTCCCCGCCAGCTTCTGGGCCGTGCCCTACGGGCAGGCCCTGGGCGAGCGCCCCCGCGGCGAGGCCGGCACCATGCGGGCCGGGCAGAAGCTCATGAGCGACATCGCGAGCTACTACGGCCCGTCGCTGCCCTCGCAGTACGGATCCGGTCCCGAGCGCTCCGACACCCCGACCTGGGCCGGTCCCGTCGCCGCCTACCTCAGCTATCCGAGCACCGAATTCGGCGCCCACGACGCGCCGGCCTCGGTGCAGGACCTGAAGGACAAGGGCAAGGCGGTCCTCGACCTGATGAAGCACCCGAACCCGGCGCAGTTCAAGTCGACCGCCAAGGCCCTGCGGCCCGGTCCGGACTTCTTCATCTACCTGGCCGCCCTCGCCCTGGACCCGGCGTTCGAGGCCAACACCAAGCTGGTGGAGAGCCTCCAGAAGAAGACCGGCAAGAGCGACGGCTTCGGCCCCGAGGACTTCTACAACGAGGTCGGCGCGAAGAGCTTCCGGGAGTTGAAGGCCGAGGGGCACCTCAAGCAGAGCGATCTCAGCAGCATCCAGTCCGTGATCCAGGACGTGCCCGGAGCCCCCCTCCTCACCTACGCGCTCAACCGGGTCTCGGGGTCGGTCTACGAGGCCGTCGAGATGCTCACCGAGCCCATCGCCTACACGTGCATCAAATGGCGTGCGTGGTTCGACGCGAACCTGAACAGCGGGACCACCAGCGGGCGCGCGGAGACCTACCGCACCTACCTCAAGTTCATGATGTCCCTGTACCAGGTCCCCGACGCCTACGACCACTTGCTGGCGATCACCGACCCGCACTCGACGGAGGGCAGGGAGCTCAAGAGCCTCGTCGAGGAGATGAAGAGCGTCACCAACAAGGTCAAGCGGGCCCAGGACGAGGCCAAGACGGCGTCGGACAACCGCCAGCAGCAGGCGTCGCAACAGCCGTTCGCCTTCGCGGAGGAGGGTGCGCAGAGCACCCGTGAGTGGTTCATGGGCAAGCTGAAGACGCTGACCGGCGGAGTCTTCCAGGACATCACCCCGATGACCCTCCCCGTGTACCACGAGCGGGTCCTCGACGAGCAGTTGGTGGCGGTCGCCGCCATGCGGTACTTCCCCGAAGCGCGTCAGCGCGCCATCCAGAAGTACCTGACGAAGAAGAACAAGGGGCACATCGTCTCGATGCTGGCCGCCCTTCCCGCGGCCTGGGCCGGCAGGGCCTTCCAGAAGGGCAACTTCGCGGACATGGACGCCCTGCTGGTCAGCTTCGTGAGCTGGGCGGAGACCCAGTGGAGCTATCTGAACGCCAAGACCCAGACGGAGAAGAACCGCTACCAGGTCGTTCCCCCGGCCACCGTCCGACTCTCGACCTACACCTACGAGTTCCACGTCCGTGACATCGCGGTACGGGTCGCCAACGGCATCTGGGACTCGGACGAGGTGCAGAAGCGGCGTCGGGGCCCCGCGCCGCAGACCCGGACGCAGCCCGAAGTCCGCCCGTCCGCACCGGTGCTCGAGCCGGCTCCGCAGCGTCCCGCGCCGTTCCAGGGCCCCGACCTGGCGCAGTACGCGGGGTCCCACAACATCCGGTTCACCACGGACACGATCCTGGAGTCGTATCCGACCGTCGCCAATGCCACCTGGCAGAAGAGGATCGAAATGGGAAGGACCGAGCCCTACGGCAGCGTGTCCAACCTGGTGCCCGGCCTCGATCTGAACACCGTCGTCCAGGTCCCCCCGGGCGGCGCCGGCGTCACCGCGACCCTGTCCGCCCGGCGTCTGCCGAGCGGTCGGCTCGGCGACATCGAGTTCTCGTACATACCCGGTAGCACCGGGGGCGACTACGCCTGCACGCTGCCCGCCGGCATGCGACTGAAGGTGGGCTACCGAGGAGGAGTGAAGACGACCGTCACGGGCCCGAAGAACGGCCACATCCTGAACGTCCCGCGGCAGGGCACCGGCGGGGTTCTGGAGGTGGACTTCCGGCTGGCCGGCAGCTGACCGCGCACCCGTGGCCGCGGGCCCCTCCGCGGCCACGGGTCAGAGCCGGCCCCATCGGCCGAAGGGCCAGGCGATGACGAAGGCACGCCCGATGACGTCCTCCTGCGACACCGTGCCCTGCCCCTCGTCGCCCAGGTGGTAGCGGGAGTCCGCAGAGCGCTCCCGATGGTCCCCCATGACCCAGATGCGGCCCCGGGGGACCGTCAGGGGGCCGAACGGCTTGTCGCCGCACGGCCTGTTCATCGGATGGAGGTACGGCTCGTCCAACGCGTGGCCGTTTACCGTGACCGGGCCGCCGCTCTTGCATTCGACGACGTCTCCGCCGACCGCGATGACCCGTTTGATGACGTGCCGGCCATTGCTCGGTGGACGCAATCCGAGAAATGCGAGACTCTCGCCGAAGAGCTTTACCGCACCGGAATCCCGTGCCGTTTCCTCTGGCGGTACCCAGTCGCCGGGATCCCGGAAGACCACCACTTCGCCTCGAGCGGGTTCGGCGGCGAACCACGGCGTCAACTTGTCGACGAGAACGACGTCGCCGATCTCCAGGGTGTGCTGCATCGATGCGGAGGGAATCGAGAAGGTCTGGACGAGGAACGTCTTCACGCCCAGGGCGATGAGCAGCCCGGTGCACAGCAGGACCAGAGCCTCGAGGACGAGCGAACGGCGTCTGCGCGCGGAGATCTTCCTGCGGATCCGGCGGCGTGCGTCGCGCCCGTCGATCCGCCGCCCCGCAGGGCGCCCCGTGGGCCGACCGGAATTCCTGCGCCGACCTCTGCTACCCATGGACCCGACGGGGATTCTTCATGTCCACTCGACCTTTCGACGCGATTACCCTACCGCTCCGGCACAGGGAGATCGCACACGTGTCCGGCGGCGGACTTTGGGAAATCGCCAATTGTGGGTCATTCTCGGTGTGGGCGTCACGCGAGTGATCTCGTCGAGGGGGAGCGGTCGAACCGCCATTTCATGCGGCTTCGGCGCCGTCTGTTGCGAACGAATAGAAACGCGGTTCCCATCCGGTGGAAGCCGGCGCGGGTGGGCGCTGGGTGATCAGGGCCGCGAAGGAGGACCATGGCCGACCACGCCCGCCGTCGCGCGAGCCATCGGAGCCCCGCCCCCGCCCCGCGCGGTGGCCGGGGCTCCCGGCGGCTGCCCAACCCCGGGCGGCAGTTGGTGGTCCTCCTGGCCCTGCTCGTCGTCATGGTGTGGTGCGCCCGCCTGGGCAACGGCTGAGGGGCGCGGGGCGCCGACTGCCCCTGTTCTAAGACCGCCTGAGCGCGTCCTTAACAAGCCCATAAGAAATCCCCCCAACCACGGCTTTATGGTCTCTTGGTCGGTTTGCGGCCCTATGGTCAATGACATCCCCTCCCCCCCCCGCACGCCACCACACGTCCCGACGCGAGGTCTCGATGTCCCGAAAGCCCCAGTCCCGCAAGCGAGTTGTCCTCACCAGCGCTGCCGTCGTCCTCGGCCTCGGCGCCCTGGCCGTCCCCATCGCGGCCAACGCCGGTACGGACACGGGCGATCAGCTGCGCACGACCTGCGGGGTCGCCGAGGGAGGCTCGAAGTGGTGGGCGTCGGGCCGGATGGCCCTCAGCAACCCGGGCACGGACGAGGCCAAGGACTGGAAGCTGGAGTTCGAGGTCTCGCGGGGCCTCGCCACCATCAACGACCCGGGGACGTACGAGCTGAAGCAGACCGGCAGGAAGGTCACCGTGACGCCCAAGAAGGGCCAGGGCGGCGTCCCGGCCCGGGGCGAGCGCGTGGTGCTCGTCGGCATCAACCCGGGGGGCGAGGCGATCCCGGAGATCACCGGCTGCACGGTCAACGGCTCGGACGGCGGCGCGCACGACCGCGACAAGCCCACGGCCCCCCAGGACATGGGCTCCCGCGTCATCGACCACCAGACGGTCCACGTGATGTGGAAGCCGTCCACCGGCTTCGGCTCGAAGATCGAGAAGTACGAGGTCTTCCAGGACGGCAAGCTCGTCAAGACCGTGGACGGCGACATCACGATGACCAACATCGAGAAGCTCACCCCGGAGACCACCTACCGCTACAAGGTTCGCGCCGTCAGCCAGGCGGGCGGTTCCCCCTTCAGTAAGGAGATACCGCTCCGTACGGAGAAGGCCCCGGACCCGGACCGTCCGGCGCCGACCCCGCCCAAGAAGCTCGAAGGCAAGGCGAACGGCCCCCACCAGGTGGACCTGGCCTGGCAGCCCGGCAAGGACGGCGACGGCTCGGCGGACGGGGTGCGCGGCTACCGCGTCTACCAGGACGGGAAGAAGGTCCTCGACGTGGACGGCTCCGCCACCAAGGCCGCGGCGCAAGGACTGCTCGCGGACAAGGAGTACGCGTTCAAGGTCACCGCGGTGAACTCCGCGGGCAAGGAGTCCGCCCCCACCGACGAGATCCGCGTACGCACCGGGAAGGGCGACGGCGGGGGCGGCGGCGGGCACGCGCCCGGCGACCTGACGGCCTCGGCGAGCAGCAAGCAGAACGGCGGCGTCAAGGAGCACTACCTCGACCTCGCCTGGTCCGTCCCGCAGGGGCAGGGCACCGTCGGCACCTACCAGGTCCACATCGACGGCAAGCTCGCGCAGACCTTCATGTGGGGCACGGGCGACGCCGTGCTGCCGATCCCGTCCGGCACCGCGCAGCGGGAGGTCGCGGTCGGTGCCCAGCCGGGCAGGACCTTCAAGGTGAAGATCCGGGCGAAGCTCGCGGACGGCACCTGGAGCGGCTTCTCGCAGGAGAAGACCGTCACGACCGGCGGCTGACCCGGCCTTCCCCGCTCCGTCTCCCCTTCCCCACCGAGCCCGTACCGGCCCCACCGGCCCGAGGAGCCCCCACATGACCAGCACCGCCCCTTCCACTCCGTCCACCCCTCCCACCCGCCCCGCCCCGCGCGGTGCCGTCCGGTCCCGCGGTACGGTGGTCGGCTCCGCCGCCGGGGCCGCCGTCCTCGCACTGGCGGTGACGGCCGCCGCCGTCACCCCCGCTGCCGCGCACGGGGCCACCGGCGACCCGGTCAGCCGGTCCGTCGCCTGCTCCAAGGACGGTTGGAGCCCGAAGAACTCGGCCTGCGGGGCCGCGAAGGGCGTCAGTACGGGCCAGCTCGGCGACTGGCAGTCGATCGTCCAGGGCCAGGCCATGGACCACTCGACGCCGACCTCCTCACCGCAGCACCGCGGGGTGATCCCGGACGGCAAGCTGTGCAGCGCCAACAAGCCCGAGTTCGCGGGGCTGGACCTGCCCCGGAGCGACTTCCCGTCGACGGATCTGCCCAGCGGCGCGGAGTACGCGCTGAAGTACGACATCAGCGCGCTGCACAACCCGTACCGCATGGAGATGTACGTCACCAAGGACGGCTACGACCCGAAGAAGCCGCTCAAGTGGGACGACCTGGAGCCCACCCCGTTCCTGAGCGCCGACAACACCGCGGCCACCGCGAAGCCGAACAACGGCAAGGAGTTCACGTTCCGCGCGCAACTGCCGCAGAAGAAGGGCGAGCACCTGATCTACACGATCTGGCACGGGCTGAAGAAGCCCGACGGGTCCGTGCAGAGTTCGGAGGCCTTCTACTCGTGCTCGGACGTCGATTTCAAGTGAGCCGAGGGGGAGGGCTCCCGGGTTCCCCGGGGTGGCCGTTCACCGCTCCCCGGCCGTCCGCCGTCACGGCAGCCCGCGACTCCGGTCGCGGGCTGTTTCGCGTTCCGTCTCCGTACGAAGGGCCCCGCGGCCCCCCTCGGGCTCGATACCGGCAGGACCTTCGCCCCTGCCGCTCGACGCCTCCCGGGTAGATGATCTTCGCGAAGCGGATTCGTGGACTCCGCTGGACCCCAGGGAGACACATGCCCGGAACGTACGGGATCCCGGCGCCGTCCCGGAGGCCCATCGGGCCGGTGCGGACAGCCTCCCCTGGTGAGAGCGGCCCGGTGGTCGGGCCCCGGTTCAACGGACATGTGGAATCAGGAGACGTGGTCCATGGCAGAACACCTCGATGCCCAACAGCCCGCCGGACGACGGCGCGAGCGCGCCGCCGGACCCGACCGTGTGACGGAGGCCCAGGACCATAGGGTCCTGGGACGTCTCGCCCGGGAGGACTGGGGAGGGAAGCCGGAGCACGTCGATCCCCCCACCGTCGCGCTGATGCTCGCTCTGGGACCACGGCCGCGCGGGGGCACCTTCCCCGAGGCCATGTGGCAGCAGGGCGCGCTGCTGGACGCGGCCGTGCAGTGGGAGGACCTCGGCGCCTTCCGGGTCTCCGCGCGGAGCTACGCCGACCAGCTCGCGCGGGAGGCCGCGCACCGGGACGCGGACAAGACCCTGCGGGAGCGGCTGCCCCTCTGGGCCCATTCGCGGGACACCCGCGCACTGCGGGCCCGGCGCAAGAGGGAGGTGGCGCAGAAGACCGACGGCGCCAGGAACCTCCGCGCCGCGGTCGGACGCACCCATGTCCTGAGCGACGCCGAACTCGCCTACCTGAAGGCCAAACCGGTCGCGGACGTCGCGCGGGCCGCCGTCGACACCGGCGATCCGGTGCCCGATCTCAGCCGGTTCGCTCCCGAAGCGGTCACCACGGCGCACCGCCTGCTCAAGGCCGCGCCGACGGCGGGCGCCGTGTGGCGCGACCCCTTCCACTTCAAGGACCTCATGGCCCGGACGCGGAACGTCACGGCCGTCACCAACTCGGTCGAGGCATGGCTCGCGAAGGCGGCCGCGGACGCGGCCCGGGCGGCCGAGGAAGAACGGCAGGCCGCGGCCCGGGCGGCCGAAGCCGAACGGCGCGCGGCCGCGCTCTCCTTCGAGGCCGGGCTGTGGGGTGCGGACGAGGAGCGGCTCGCCGACCTGCTCGCCGGGTCGGGCACGGGCGACGAGCCCCTTTCCGGGCAGTCGCGCGCACTCGTCGTGGAGCACCTGGCCGTCATGGGCGCGGCCCGCGCCGGGGGCGCCGTGGCCTACCTGGATGGCATGCGGGCGCAGGAGGCGGCGATCGAGCGGGCCAAGCACACGGGCCTCGACAAGTGGCTGCGCCGGGGGTGCGTCTACGGCAGGAAGGGCATCCGCCGGTTGCAGGCGGCCGAGGACCTGGTCACGCGCCGCGCCCAGGACATCGAGGTGATGAGGGTGCTCCTCGCCTACGGCCTGATCCGCCCCACCACCGGTCGGACCAACACCTCGGTACCGGCCCTGCTGGGCCTGACCGCGTCCCAACTGGCCAAGCTCCGCGGACTCCTGGAGCCCAAGCTCGCGCTCACGCGGCCCGGCCCCGGCCGCGACGCACTGGCCGCCATGGTCCGCGAGATCGACACGATCCCCGACGCGCGGAGCATGCTCAAGGCGGTGCACGACCACGGCACCGGTTACCTGGAGGCGCGGCGCGAGGCCGTGGCCGACACGCTGGAGGGCCTGCGCCGCGGGATCGAGGAGCTGCAACGGTCCGGGAAGGACCGGCGGGGCGGGGAAGACGGCGAGGGCCGCAAGACGCTCGCCACCGGGAAGGCGCTGGTGGCCGAAGCCGTGTCGGTCCTCGCGGCGCTCGACCGCCAGATCGTGCTCCAGCACTCCCCGGCCTACGCCGCCCTGGTCCGCGTGACCGCCCCGGCCTGAGCCGGGCCGGCCGCGCCGCGCAGGCTCACTCCTGCGGTGTATCGCGCACGCCCACGCCCATCGACAGGCGGTCGTCGTCGGCATCGACACGTACGGTGTCGCCGTCGCGGACGTCGCCGGAGAGGATCTCCCTGGCGAGCCGGTCGCCGATCGCGGTCTGGATCAGACGGCGCAGCGGGCGGGCGCCGTAGGCGGGGTCGTTGCCGTTCTCGGCGAGCCAGGCCAGGGCCGCCGGGGTCACGTCCAGGGTCAGGCGGCGGTCGGCCAGGCGCCCGGCGAGGCCGGCGATCTGGAGCTCGGCGATGTGCGCGAGCTCGTCCTCGGTCAGCGCCGAGAAGACCACCTGGTCGTCGAGGCGGTTCAGGAACTCCGGCCTGAACGAGCCGCGGACCGCCTCCAGCACCCGCGCCCTCTTGTCCCCGGCACTGGTCGCCGGGTCCATCAGGTGCTGACTGCCCAGGTTCGAGGTCAGGATCAAGATGGTGTTGCGGAAGTCCACCGTCCGCCCCTGACCGTCCGTGAGCCGCCCGTCGTCCAGGACCTGGAGCAGCACGTCGAAGACCTCGGGGTGGGCCTTCTCGACCTCGTCGAGGAGCACCACGCTGTACGGGCGCCGACGCGCGGCCTCGGTCAGCTGGCCGCCCTCCTCGTAGCCGACGTACCCGGGCGGGGCGCCGACGAGGCGGGCCACGCTGTGCTTCTCGCCGTACTCGGACATGTCGATGCGGATCATGGCCCGCTCGTCGTCGAAGAGGAAGTCCGCGAGCGCCTTCGCCAGCTCCGTCTTGCCCACGCCCGTCGGCCCCAGGAAGAGGAACGAGCCCGTCGGTCGGTCCGGGTCCGCGATCCCGGCCCGCGTGCGGCGCACGGCGTCCGACACGGCGCGGACGGCCGCGCCCTGCCCGATCAGGCGACGGCCCAGCTCCTCCTCCATCCGCAGCAGCTTCTGCGTCTCGCCCTCCAGCAGCCGCCCGGCCGGGATCCCGGTCCAGGCGCCCACCACGTCCGCGATGTCGTCCGGACCGACCTCCTCCTTGACCATCTGGTCGGCGGGGTCGCGCAACAGGGCGGCCTCGTGCTCGGCTTCGGCCGCGACCTCGACCTCCTCCTCCAGGGCGGGTATCTCGGCGTAGAGCAGCCGGGACGCGGTGTCGAAGTCGCCGTCGCGCTGGGCCCGTTCGGCCTGGCCGCGCAGCTCGTCCAGGCGCTCCTTCAACTCGCCGACCCGGTTCAGGGAGCGCTTCTCCTTCTCCCAGCGCGCGTTCAGCCCGCGCAGCTCCTCGTCCTTGTCCGCCAGGTCCTTGCGGAGCTTGACCAGCCGTTCCCGCGAGGCGGGGTCGGACTCGTTCTTGAGCGCCAGCTCCTCCATCCGCAGCCGGTCCACGGAGCGCTGGAGCTCGTCGATCTCGACCGGCGAGGAGTCGATCTCCATCCGCAGTCGCGACGCGGCCTCGTCGACCAGGTCGATCGCCTTGTCCGGGAGGAAGCGCGAGGTGATGTACCGGTCCGAGAGCGTCGCCGCCGCCACCAGCGCGCTGTCGTTGATGACCACCTTGTGGTGCGCCTCGTAACGCCCCTTGAGCCCGCGCAGGATCGCCACGGCGTCGTCCACCGAGGGCTCCGGGACGAGGACCTGCTGGAAACGCCGCTCCAGTGCGGGATCCTTCTCGATCCGCTCGCGGTACTCGTCCAGCGTGGTCGCGCCGACCATGTGCAATTCGCCGCGGGCCAGCATCGGCTTGAGCATGTTGCCCGCGTCCATGGCGGAATCCCCGATGGCGCCGGCGCCCACCACGGTGTGCAGCTCGTCGATGAAGGTGACGATCTGCCCGTCGGCGGCCTTGATCTCCGCCAGGACCGCCTTCATGCGTTCCTCGAACTCGCCGCGGAACTTGGCGCCCGCGATCATCGCGCCCAGATCGAGCGAGATCAGCCGCTTGTTCTTGAGGGACTCCGGGACATCACCTTTGACGATGCGCTGCGCGAGGCCCTCGACCACGGCCGTCTTGCCCACGCCGGGCTCGCCGATCAGCACCGGGTTGTTCTTCGTGCGGCGGGAGAGCACCTGCACCACCCGGCGGATCTCCTGGTCCCGGCCGATCACCGGATCCAGCTTGCCGTCACGGGCCGCCGCCGTGAAGTCGGTGCCGAACTTCTCCAGCGCCTCGCACTGGACCTCCGAGTCGGGAGTGCTCACTCGCCGGTTCTCCTCACATGGGTCGTCTCCCGTGCCCGGCCGCGCGCGACCACAGGTGGGTCCAGTGTCCGAGATCCGAAGGGCCCGTGGGAAAGGAGAAAGTTGACTCCCTGGCCCCGCTGGTTGATCGTCGCCAATTCAACAGAATTCGGCCCGGCAAACCCTTCCCCGTAGGTCAAAGGTTGATCCGCCGCAGACCTCCGATGACAAATGCCCGGCGAACTGCCCTATCTATTGCTTTCGTTTGACACGGCGTCGAACCGTTGGCCATGATCCTGAACAGAATCCACGGACTCGAAACCGGCGATGGCCAGGCGGTACGGCATATCAACCGCCGCATCCGGCCCCGGAGAACGAGCAGCCCTTTCCATTCCCCCGCGACGGAAAGTGCGCTCCGCCCAGGATTCGCCCTCGCCCCAGGAACAACCCTCGGGACAACTCACCAAGAAGGAGTGCTGGATGGCAACCTACCTGGCCCCTGGCGTATTCGTTGAAGAATCCGTCGGCGGTTCGCGTCCCGTGGAGGGCGTCGGAACGTCAGTAGCGGCCTTCGTCGGATTCGCCGAGCAGGGCCCGCTGAACGAGCCGGTCCGCATCACCAACTGGGGTCAGTTCACCAAGACCTTCGGCGAGTTCATCGAGGGTTCCTACCTCGCGCACTCCGTCTACGGCTACTTCACCAACGGCGGCGGCACCTGCTACGTCGTCCGCGTCGGCGGGTCCGGCAAGGACGCGGTGGAGGGCGGCGCCCAGTCCGTCGGCGCCGCACCGACCCAGGTGCTCGGCGGCTTCCGCGTCGCCGCGCTCCCGGTCGCCGCGGGCCGCGACATCTCCGTCGACGTGCAGAAGAAGCCGGTCGACCCGAAGGCCAAGCGCCCGGCCGCCGGCGCCACCACCGCCGACAAGGCGAAGGCGGGCGGCAAGGACGGCGACGCCGCTCCCGAGGGCGACACCTTCACCTTCACCGTGAAGGTGGACGGCTCCGCCACCGAGTCCTTCGACGTCAGCGCCGACAAGGCCTCCCCGGCCTACGTGGTGACGCAGGTCAAGGAGCGCTCCCAGTACGTCATGGTGGAGGAGGCCCCGGCATCCACCGGCACGGCGCTCGCCCTGCCCGACTCCTCCTCGCTCGCCCTCCCGGGCGCCCCGAAGGGCGAGGCCGCGGGCGGCCAGGTCGTGGCCAAGGACGTCGTCGGCAAGTACGTCGGCAAGGTCAACGACCGCTCCGGCCTGTCCGGCCTGGAGGCCATCGACGACATCACCATGGTCATGGCCCCGGACCTGATGGCCGCCTACCAGGCGGGCAACGTCAGCCGCGAGCAGGTCAAGGCCATCCAGATGGCCATGATCAACCACTGCGAGAACATGGCCAACCGCATGGCCATCCTCGACCCGCTCCCGGACATGGGCCCCACCGAGGTCCACGACTGGCGGCAGAACGAGGCGGGCTTCGACTCGAAGTACGCCGCGCTCTACTACCCCTGGATCCAGGTCGCCGACCCGTCCACGGGCGAGGGCTTCCTCATGCCGCCGTCGGGCCACGTCGCCGGTCTGTGGGCCCGCAACGACGAGGAGCGCGGGGTCCACAAGGCCCCGGCCAACGAGGTGCTGCGCGGTGCGCTCGACCTCGGCATCCAGGTCACGAAGGGCGAGCAGGAGCAGCTGAACCCGGCGGGCATCAACTGCATCCGCAGCTTCCCGGGCCGCGGCATCCGCATCTGGGGCGCCCGCACGCTCTCCAGCGACCCGGCCTGGCGCTACCTGAACGTCCGACGCCTCTTCAACTACCTGGAGGAGTCGATCTACCTGGGCTCGCAGTGGGCCGTCTTCGAGCCCAACGACGAGCACCTCTGGTCCAAGATCCGCCGCAACATCTCCGCGTTCCTCACGAACGAATGGCGCGACGGTGCCCTCTTCGGCTCGACGCCGGGTGAGGCCTTCTACGTCCGGTGCGACGAGAGCACCAACCCGCCCGAGGTCATCGACGCGGGCCGGGTCGTCTGCGAGATCGGTGTCGCACCGGTCAAGCCGGCCGAGTTCGTCGTATTCCGGATCGCCCAGGATTCGATGTCGGGCGAAGCCTGATCCTCGCCCGACATCGAAATTCCGTACCCAGATAGATCTAGAAAGAGAGAACAATGTCCGACCCTGGATATGGCTACACCGGCACGTTCGATGGAGTCACGCTTTCTTCCATCGTGCAGAACGACAGCTTCAATATGCCCATGCCGGAATATGAAGTGATCAGCAAGGAGGTGCGAAACCCCAGTGGTGTCCTCGCGCTGGAGACCCACAAGGTCTTCAAGCCGAAGACCCACGAGATCGAGCTCGAATTCACTGACCCCGAGGCCAAGACGTTTCCCGGCCTGCAGAAGCTGCTCCCCAAGGTGGAGCCGGGCAATGGCACGCTCAAGCAGGTCAAGAACGGTGCGGTACAGACCGAGGTCACCTACGAGCAGGTGCACGTGACCGGCCTCTCGAAGAACGAGAGCGGTGGCGGCACCGTCAAGCTCACCGTCGTTCCGGTTCCGCCGAAGTGAGAAGGGGGCGCCTGCCGGAGGGCAGTTCTGTTTCCGAAGGTGGACCGGCTGCCTCTTCGCTCGCGCCTCCGAGCGGATCGGTCGCTGCGGGGGGTCAGGTTCCCCCCGCGGCGGATCCGACCGCATTCCCGTTCGTTCTTCCCCGTGGGTACGTGGACCAGCGCGGGAAGACGCACAGGGCGGGTGTCATGCGGCTCGCAACCGCGCGCGACGAGCTCACTTCGCTGTCCGACGTCCGGGTCAGGCAGAACCCCGCCTACATCTCGGTGGTCCTCCTCAGCAAGATAATCACCCGCCTGGGCACGGTCGAGGAGATCGACCCGGAAGTGGTGGGGGGTCTCTACGCGGTCGACCTGGCTTTTCTGCAGAAATTCTACGAAAAGATCAACGTGGACGGCACTCCGATCGCGTCGACCACATGTCCGAACTGTCAGCACGAATTCGATGTGGACATGGGGAGCCGCCTGGGGGGATGAAGGTGTACGCGGCGGCGGACCTGCGTTCCGAGATCGCGTACATCGCTTACCACTTCCATTGGTCCCACAGCGAAATCCTCGACATGGACCACGTCCAGCGGCGTGCGTACATCCAGAGCATCGCGGACATCAATCAGCTTCTCGACGACAGGAAATAGCCCATGCGTCCGACCACCGGAGACACCGGCGCCACGCTGTCTTCCACGGCCGGGGACGTGGAGTCGGCTCGCAGGGTGCCGGTGGTCCTGCCGCAGCCCGTCCGCCTGATCGGCACGCCCGTCCGGCTCGTCACCGACGGGTGGCGAGCGGGCCACCTGCCGGTGACGAGCCGGGACCACAGGATCATGGGCGCGCTGGTCACACGGGTCGACGTCGAAGCCCCGCTGGTCTTCCGGTTCGATCTGGACGGGCCCGCGTGGCAGTTCGCGGTGGGCGCCCCGACCCGGCGTGCCGTGGCGCCGTTCCACTGGCGGTCGCCGGTCGCCGACCTGACCGTCCCCGGCGTGGAAGCCAGCCCGGCGGCACCCCATGTGACGCCTGATCAGGAGCCGTCGGCTGCGGCCACCGCGGCCACCGCGGCCACCGGTCAAGGAGCGGCGCCGCGGCTCCCGTTGTCCGGTCGTCTCGGGCAGGCGTGGGCCGCGTCCCGTGCCGCCCTGCGCGTCCGGCGGGTCGTTGGGGACGCGGCTCGTACGGCGGGTCGGCAGGACCCGGGTGACGGGCCCGACCCGCACCGCCCGCAGCCGGTGTCGGCATCGCGTCCGGACCGGGTCGGCGGCGCGCCGGACACCCCGCCCTCGGAGCCGACCCCGGCGCACGCGCGTGCCACGACGTCGGCACGGCCCGCCCCCGTACGCCGTCCCGCTCCCGCTCCCGTGCCGGGGCCCGGCACCGGTACGGACCCCGCACCGGGCACCGCCCACGGGGAAGCGGCACACACGGCGCGGCCCTCCCGGACAGCGGCCGGTGCGCAGGATCCGCGCACGGCACCGCCCGTCGCGAGGCGATCCGCACGCCCCGCCCCCGCTACCGGCGCACCCACCGAACACGTACCGGCCGAACTCGGAGCCACCACGGGGCGGTACGGCACGGGCGCGCCCCGCCCGGCACCCGCCGGTGCCGTCTCCGTACCCGCCACCGGCGCCCCGGCCACGCCGCCCCCCGGTCCCGAGCTTTCCGCCGCCCGGGTGTCCGCGCAGCCGGAGCCGTCGCAGCGGGAGGCCGCCGAGCCCGCCGCGGCCCGGGTCGTACCCGCGGTCGTGCCCACCGGGGAGACCCGCCGTACGACGCGGACAGCGGACACCGTCGCGGCCGACCCCGTGGCCCTGCCCGAGGCCGTACTCGCGCCCGCGTCGGCGCCCGTCGGCCGGTCGGCCACGTACAGCGGGGTCGAGGAGGTGTCGGCCGAGACGGCCGACCGTGGCCACCCGCAGTGGCTCCGCTCCTTCCGCCGGCTCTCGCTGACCGGGACGGCCGTGCGGCGACGCCTTCGCGGTACGGCGCACCGCGCGCCCGAGGACACCGCCTCCCCCCACGCGCCGACCCGGGCGACCACCGGGCCGTCCTCCGTCGTGGGGGCACAGCGGGACACCGGCGCGGATACGGGTACGGGCGCTGCCCCGGGCGGAGCGTCCGATCCGATGCCCGTCGGCGACCGGGCTCCCCGACCCGGCACGGTTGCTTCGCAGAGCCGGCCGCCCCGGACGACGACGGACGGCACCGCGGTCGCGCGGCCGGGCAACGCCGTGGCACCCGTGACGGCTTCGACCACCCACTCCGCCGTTCCGGAACCGACCCCGGACGGCGGGGTCGACGAGGCTGCCCGCTCGACCCCTGTGTCGGCCGCGAGTGCGGAGCCCGAGCGGCTCTCCGGGGCGGGCACCGACCTCAGCACACCGGTCGAGGACACCACCCCGGCACGGACATCCGACCGGATCCCCGACGACCCCGCACCGCAGGCCGCGCTCCGCATGGGGACCGGTGTCGAGGCGGACCCCCGTTCCCCGGTGCCGGGTCCGTTGGTACCCCGCCGGGCCGAGACCCGTACCGAGGGCGCCCCGGCTCCCTCGCCCCGTCCGGCGCCGCCGCATGCCGAAATCCCCGGCGAGGCACCGCGCACGACATCACCGACAACCGCTCCGGCGCCCCTCCGGGCGCGCACGGAAGCCGGGCCCCAGCCGGACCGCAAGCCCGAGCCCGGGACCCGTACCCCCGAGGCCAACGGCCCCCTGGCCGCAGACCGACCCGTCACAACGAACGCCCCCTCCACCCCCGAGGCCGGTCCCGGGCCGGACCGTGCGCCCGAGCCGCGTACCGCCATGGCCAGCGGCCCCCTGGCCGCAGAACAGCCCGTCGCGGCGGACGCCCCCTCCACCCCCGAGGCCGGTCCCAGGCCGGGCCGTAGGCCGGAGCCGCCTACCGTCACGGCTGAGATCGAGGCGGCTCACGGCCCCACGTTCGCGCAGCGAGCGGTCAGCCCCGGGGCCGAATCGATGCCGGACCGTGCGCCCGAGCCGCGTACCCCCGAGGCCAACGGCCCCTTGGCCGCAGACCGACCCGTCGCGGCGGACGCTCCCTTCACCCCCGAGGCCGGTCCCAGGCCGGGCCGTAGGCCGGAGCCCCCTACCGTCACGGCTGAGATCGAGGCGGCTCACGGCCTCACGTTCGCGCAGCGAGCGGTCAGCCCCGGGACCGTATCGACGCCGTACCGTGCGCCCGAGCCCCGTACCGCCATGGCCGACGGCCCTCTGGCCGCCGACCGACCCGTCGCGGCGGACGCCCCCTCCACCCCCGAGGCCGGTCCCGGGCCGGACCGTGCGCCCGAGCCCCCTACCGCCACGGTCAGCGGCCCCCTGGCCGCAGAGCAGCCCATCGCCCCCGGCCCGACCCGCCGGTCCGGCGTGGCGGACGCACCCTCCGGCTCCGAGGCCGTGACGAAGCCGGTCCCGCACCGTTCCGGTGACGCCCCGGCAACCGCTGCGGCCGTCACCGGCATCACGGGGACGCAGGCCGCGCAGGACCGCCCGTCCCGCACCGGCAGCACGGCGACGCAGGCCGCGCAGGACCGCCCGTCCCGCACCGGCGTGTACGACGGCCGGGCGCCGGAGCACGGAACGAGTGGGCCCGACCGGGCAGCGGCCGAGGAGGAGCCGCGAGCTCGCGATTCCTTCGGCTTCCGCGACCTTCGTACACCGCTTCCCGCTGCCGACGTGTCCCCGGCACTGCTCGCCGCCACCACGCCTGAGGGCAACACGGTCGTACTCGGCGCCGCCGAGCCCGCCGAGCCCGCCGAGCGGTCCGCTCCGCCCGCGCCACACCGCCGCGGGGCCACCGCGTCCCTCCCCGCCGAGTCCACGGAGCGCACAGGGGCCGAAAGCGGGCCCGCACCGTCCGCCACACCTGTGCGGGACGCGGCCTTCCCGGCGGCTCGGGGAGACGCCGGGGCCGTTCCGCAGCACCAGGCCGTCACCGAGGCCGCGCCGCCGACCGCACCGCACCGTCCGGTGTCCGTGGAGGGGAACGCGTCGCGCGGCCGGGAGGGCGGTGCCACGAGCCGCACCGAGCAGGCCCGGGCCCGGGGGGACGAGGCACCGCGTGCCCGGTCCGCCGTGACGAGCGACCGTCCGGTGCACCCCGGCACCGCACCCGATGCCGTCGGGCACGGAGCCGCCGGAGTTCCGGAGGGCTCGACCCCGGCCGGACACGGGACCCGTGACCGGGCTTCGGTCGAGGGCGACGCGCGCGGTCGGTCCACCGGTACGGCGACGACCACCGCCCCGTCCGCCCCGTCCGACCAGCCGGAGCACCCGCACCGGGCGTCGCATCCGGCACCGCAGGAGAAGACCGAGGCCAAGACCGAGGCCGAGCCGGACACGGCCCCGCGCGAGCGGTCCGGGACCGGTGCCGGGACCGGGCCGTCGGCCCCTTCGCGGCCGCCCGGCCAGCGCAGCCGGGCATCCTCCACCCCGAGTACGAGCACAAGCACGGGCACGGCCACGGGCACGGCCACGTCCGAGGCGGTCCCGCTCCGCTTCGCCGCGACGAGCGCCCCGACCTCGACCCGCACCGCCCCCCACGGCTTCCGTGCCCACCGGCCCACCGGTACGACCACTGTGCCCGCGCATGTGCTCCGGCAGGACCTTCCGGGGCACCCCACCGGGACGCCCGTTCCGGTGACCGGCACCGCACCCGCAGCGTTCCGGGTGGCCCCGGCCCCCTCCGCCCGCCTTCGGTTCCCGTCGGCGGCAGACGAAGCCCTGCCGCACTCGTGGGCCCTCGCGCCCTTCGACCCTGCGGGGCTTCCCGAGCCGCCCCGGCCGCTTCCGGGAGCGATGGCGGCCCCCGGAGCAGCGACGCGAACGGCCCCTGTCACGAGGCCGACCGAGCACCGGGGCTCGGCCCGGGATCTTGCGCCGGATCCGCTCACGGAGGCCCCTGACAGGGCCCCGGTCCGGCCGGTCACCGGCACGCGGGGAGCCGCCCCACCGCCACAACCGCCGTCCCGATCCGCCGACGGGCGGGCCGTGTTCGAGCCGATCTCCGGACCGGGCCCGTCGTGGCGGCCGCGATCGACCGGCGGGCAGGCCGTCTTCCGACCGATCGCTCCACCGGTGGCGCAGGAACCCTCGTACGGGGCCGGCGGCGGACCGGCGGGAGAGCCCCCGGCGCCCGTGCGGGCCGCGTCGTCCGTCGTATGGGGCATTCCGCCGGGCATCACCGATTTCAACGAGGAGGCAAAGTAGTGGCAGGCACTCTCAAGCTCGCGTCGTCCGGAAGTTTCGCCCTGACGTTCCCGGACGCGAAGACCGAGGACCCCGTCTGGCGGTTCACCGGGCTCGACGGCCTTTCCTTGTGGATGGAGGGCGATGAACTCCACGCGGGTGGCGACAACGAGTCCTCGCACTATCTGCCCACGCGCATGAAGTACAAGCCCCTCGTGCTCTCCCGCCCGAGCGATGAGGACACACCGGCCATGTGCCAGTGGGTCATCGACAACATGAAGAACCCCACACCCCGCACGGGTCAGGTCTCCGTCTACTCCGAAGACCCGAATTCTCCGATGTTCGTGATCGAGTTCTACGACCTCGTACCGGTCGCCTGGCGGGGACCGACGCTGAGCACGGACAGCGTCCTCATAGCCGGCGAAGAGATCGAATTCGTCCACCGCGGCTTCAAGTTCGTGCCGAAGAAGCCGAAGACCGACTGAGGAGGACACGATGGAGAAGGCCGTTCTGACCGCGTACAAACCGCCCATCGGGAAGCTGGAGAAGCCCGGCAAGAAGGATGAGCTGGACCGCCTGACGTTCCGTTACAACCCCACCCACCTGACTCTCGTCAAGGAGACCCAGTGGGCGCGGCACTCCGCCCGGCTGGCGCCGCACGCGTCCGTGCCGGAGTTCCTCGGCAGTCAGCCGAAGGTCCTGACGATGCCGGTGGTGTTGGAGGAGCCTGCCAACAGGCGGGCCAAGGAAGAGGGCCCCACGAACTCCGCGGTCGTCGACCAGGAGATCAAGACCCTCCTCGCCTGGTGCGAGCCCAACCGGGCTGCGCTGGATGCCAACGAGTCCTCACCGCCCTGGCTCGAGCTCGGCTGGGGAGAGGTCTCGTCGGTCACCTTCTGGATGGTCCTGAAGAAGGTTTCGGTGCAGTACACCCGATTTTCCGAGGACGGCCGTGTCCTGCGGGCGCAGTGCGAGCTCGTCATGGAGGAGGTCGGCGTATGACGGGACATCTGACGGATCCACAGTTCACCAGGGCTCCGGGATCGCCGTCGGCCCGGCGCGTCTGCGTGGTGGTGCGCGGCGACTCCTTGCAGTCGATCGCCGCGCGGCACAGCGGCCGCGCCGCCGACTGGCGGCGCATCGCCGAACTGAACGGGATCGACGATCCGTCCAAGCTGCGACCGGGGCGCACGCTCCTGCTGCCGGGCCCCGCCGAGTACTGAGGCCGCGGCGCGTCCCGAGCGCAGTGCGCGCCCCGCGCATCCGCCACTTCCGTATCCGTCACTCCCCCCACGTAAGGACAGGCACATGACCGGGCGTCACACCGCCGGGCTGGACATCATGGTGGACAACGCGTCCATCCTGCCCGAGATCGCCAACACCCTGGCATGGGTCTCCGTGGAGGAGGACGGGCGCACCTCGGCGAAGGCCGAGATCGGCTTCCGCGACCCGCGCAACGCGTCGCTGTTCAAGGAGTCCGGCATCGAGCTGGGCAGCCGGATCGAAGTGGTCGCGATCGCGGCTTCGGGTCCCGTGCCCCTCTTCGACGGCGAGGTCACCGAGTGCGAGGCCAGGGCCTCCGCCGACACCTCGGGCCCGGCCGGGCACACCGGGGGCCTGCTGACCGTGATCCGGGCGCGGGACCTCTCCCACCGGCTGCGGCTGGGCCGACGGACGGCCGCCTACGAGGGCAGGACGGCGGGGGAGATCGTCAAAGCGGTCGCCAGGCGGGCCGGGGTGAACGCGCTGGAGGTCGAGGACACCTCGTTCCCGTACGAGTACCTCAGCCAGCCCGGCATGTGCGACTGGGACTTCCTCGGCCACCTGGCCCGGGAGAACGGACGCGATCTGTACGTCCGCGCCGGGAAGTTGCACTTCAAGAAGCGGGTGCCGGCCGGAGCCGGTGCGGCTGCGGTCCTCCAGTTCGGGGACAACCTGATCAGCGTGCAGACGGCCGCGTCGCTGGCCCACCAGGTTCCGAAGGTGGAGGTGCGCGGCTGGGACCGGGAGAAGAAGGAGCCGGTCACGTCCGAGCAGAAGCCCTCCGGGCCCGGGGCGTGGGGGCGGCAGGCCAAGGATTCCGCAGCCCACTACGCGCCCATGGTGCTGACGGGCCTGCCCCGCGCGACGCGCGGAGAGGCCGCCGCCGTGGCCGAGAGCATGGCCGAAGAGGTGGGGGCGGGGCTGATGCGGCTGCACGCCGTGACCCAGGGGGAGCCCACGCTGCGGCTGCGCTCCGCGGTGAAGTTGAAGGGCCTCGGCAAGCAGTTCGAGGGGCAGTTCACCGTGACCAAGGTGCGCCACCACTTCCACCCGGTCCAGGGCTACCGGACCGAGTTGACCGTTGACGAGGACACCGACCGTCTGGTGGTCGGACAGCCCGGCAACGCGGAGGAGGGGCTGCGTCGCATCCCGGGGTTCGTGCGGGGCAAGGTCGTCGACATCAACGATCCGAAGAAGCGCGGCCGGGTGCGCGTGAAGCTGGACTGCCTGGACGAGACGTACGAGACCACCTGGGCCGAGACCGTGCAGTTGAGCGGCAGCCTCGGCCACGGTGTGGTCCTGCCGGAAGTGGGCGACGTCGTCGCGGTCGTCTTCGAGCAGGGCTGCCTGGACAGTCCTCTCGTGGTCGGGGCCGTTGACGACCCGATCGACAAGGTCGACCACACGATGCCGCTCGTCGACGGCGGTCGGGGCGGCAAGGGACGGACGAACATCCGGACCTTCGCCTCGAAGGACGGCCACCGGCTGGAGCTCATCGACAAGAACGGCCGCGGCATGGGAGCCACCCTGATCACCGGCGACGGGGGCGACCTGAAGATCCAGCTCGACGCGAGCAAGACCCTCATCTCGGTCGACAGCAAGGGGAAGGTCGAGATCAAGGGGGCCAAGGGGGTGTCCGTGGACGCCGGTACGGGGCCGCTCAAGCTGTCCGGCAACGCGGTGGACATCGACGCCAAGGGAAAGCTTTCGATCCAGGCGGCGAACGTCGACATGAGCTCGAAATCGCTGCTCAAGGTGCAAGGCACCAACGTTGAGCTCAAGGGTTCCCTCATGGCGGAGCTCAAGGCCCCGATGGTCAAGATCAACTGATGTCCGGTGCCGCTCGCCACACCCCCGCTCCGCATACCGCCGGGCCCAGGTCCCCGGCCCCGCCCGCCCGCGCGGCCGGGCGCCACCGGCCCCGGCCCCGTCCCTGTTCCGTTTCCCGAAGGGAGAGGACTCCGTGTCCGCAGCAGTCCGCACGGGCGACCCCGGGTCGTCGCCCGCCTCCGGCCCGAAGGCCGGTGGCTGAGCCGTGACCAACCCCTTCCTCGGCCGCGGCTGGTCCTTCCCCCTGGGCGTGAGCCCCTCCGGCGGGATCGCCATGGCGGCCGGTCCCACGGACGTCGAGCAGTCCGTCCGGCTGATCCTGAACACCGAGCCGGGCGAGCGGCCCATGCGACCGGAGTTCGGCTGTGCGGTCCGCGACTACGTCTTCGCCTCGTTCAACTCCTCCACGTGCGCCGCGCTCGGGCAAGAGGTGAGCAGGGCGCTGGAGCGGTGGGAGCCGCGGATCGTCGTGGACGACGTGTCCGTGGTGCGGATCGCGCACCAGCAGGAAGTGGTCGAGATCCACATCACCTACCACCTCGCCGGGACGAACAACCCCCACAACCTGGTCCACCCCTTCTACCTGATCCCCACGCGTGACACCGCGGGTCAGCAGACCGAGCCACAGAGGAGGGACAGCGATGTCTCTGCCTAGCCCCCACCTCGACGACCGCCGCTTCGAGGACCTCGTCGACGACGCGATGCGCTTCATCCAGCGCCGCTGCCCCGAGTGGACCGACCACAACGTGTCCGACCCCGGTGTGGCGCTGGTCGAGGCCTTCGCGCAGATGGTCGACCAGCTCTCGTACCGGGTCAACCGGATACCCGACAAGGTCCAGCTCGGCTTCCTCGACCTGCTCGGCATGCAACTGACGGCCCCTCAAGCAGCCACGACGGAGCTGACGTTCACCCTTTCCGCACCGCAGTCGGCGGCGGTCGTCATCGAGGCCGGGACGGAGGTGGCGAGCGTACGGACCGGCAGTACCCCGGCGCGGGTGTTCACCGCGGACCGCGAGCTCACGATCGTCCCCACCGCTCTGACCCACATCGGGTCCGCGGGGGCCGGGCAGCCGCCCGAGCTGGTGACCGAGCGGTTCCTGTCGGGGGAGCCCGTCACCTGCTTCTCCACACCGCCCGTCCCGGGCGACGCCCTGCTCGTGGGCCTGGACAACGCGGCCCCGCGCTGCACCGTGACGCTGCGCGTGGACTGCCGGATGGACGGCGTCGGCGTGGACCCGCGGCGCCCGCCGCGGGTGTGGGAGGCGTGGTGCGGGGAGGGCTGGGTCCCCTGCGAGGTGGAGAGCGACGGCACCGGCGGTCTCAACCGGCCGGGTGACATCGTGCTGCACCTGCCCGACGGACACACCGCCTCGCTCCTCGGGCGCCGCAAGGCGGGCTGGCTGCGCTGCCGGATCGTCGAGGCGGGCCCCGGCCAGCCGCCGTACTCCTCCTCCCCGAAGGTGTCGGCCCTGGAGGCCTACACCGTGGGCGGGACGACCGGTGCGGTGGAGGGCGAGGGCGTCCCGCGCGACGAACTGGGCGTCTCCGACGGCACTCCCGGACAGTCCTTCACCGTGCACCGCACTCCGGTGGTCGCCGGATCGCTGCGCGCGGTGGCGGTGGAGACCTCGGCGGGCCGCCGGGTGTGGAAGGCGGTGCCCTCCTTCGCCGAGTCCGGGCCGCGCGACCGGCACGTGACCGTCGACGAGGTGAGCGGCACCGTGCGCTTCGGTCCGGCCGTGCGCCAGCCGGACGGCACGGTGCGCCAGTACGGGGCCGTGCCCGAGATCGGCGCCCGCGTCACCGCGGGCGGCTACCGGCGCGGCGGCGGCCGCAGCGGCAACGTCGCGGCGTCCACGCTGACCGTGCTGCGCACACCGGTCTCGCTGGTGTCCCGGGTGGAGAACCGGATCCCCGCGACCGGCGGCGTGGACGTGGAATCGGTGGAGGGCCTCAAGCAGCGCGCCGGACACTGGCTGCGCACCCAGGACCGGGCCGTGACCGCGAAGGACTACGAGGCGATCGCGAAGGCGGCCTGCCGGGACGCGGGCCGCGTCGAGTGCGTGGCCGAGCCGGAGGGCTCCGAACGCGCGGGCCTGGTACGGGTGTTGCTCGTTCCCCGGGTACGGGACGTGCGCGAGGAGGACAGCTGGCGCGAGCTGGTGCCCCCGGAGCCCATGCTCGCCGCCGCCGCGCGCGCCGTGGAGGCGGCCCGGCCGCTGGGCGTGCTGGTGTCCGTCAGCGGGCCCGCCTACCAGGGCGTGACGGTGGTCGCCGAGGTGGAGGCGGCCAAGGGTGCGGACCGGACCGAGGTCAAGGAGCGGGTGCTGCGCTCGCTCTACGAGTGCCTGAGCCCGCTGCCCGCCACGACGGGCCCCGAGGGCAGCAGCTCCGGCGCGGGCAGCCGGTCGGGCTGGCCGCTCGGCCGCGCGCTGCGGCTGAGCGACCTGTACGCGGTGGCCGCGCGCTGCGAGGACGTCGAGTCGGTGGTGAAGCTGGAGATGTACCCCGCCGACATCGGCACGGGAGAGCGGATGCCGGCGTCCGACCGGATCGAGATCGGCCCCGCGACGCTCTTCCTCTCCTTCCGCCACCAGGTCGCCGTGAAGAACGCCCGCTAGCCGAAGCAAGGGAGGGGACCGAACACATGGAAAGACTGCCCTTGGGGGCACCACTGCACCCGGCGATCAGGCAGGCCGTCGCCGCGGTGCCGCCGCTGGTGCACGGCAGCAGGTCGCTGCGGGCGATCCTGCCGGAGAGCTACCGGCAGGGCGACTTCGCCGACCGGTACCTGGTCGGGTTCGACGACGCGCTCGCCCCGCTGATCACCGCACTGGACTGCCTGGACGCGTACTTCGACCCGCGCACCGCACCGGACACCTTCGTGACCTGGATGCTGGACTGGAGCCTCACCGCCCTGCCCGCCTGCGTGGGCCCGCAGGGACGGCGCAACGCACTGCTGCTGGGCCACCGGCTGCACGGGCTGCGCGGCACCAGGGCCGGCCTCGACCTGCTGGTGCGCTACGTGCTGGGCGGGCGGCTGGAGCTGACGGAGTCGGGCGGCACGCACTGCGCCGCCGGGCCGGACGACCCGTCGACCCCGGTACCGGGCACGGCGCGGGCGCGGCTGCGCGTGCTGCTGCCGTACGGGACGTCCCGAGGCCGGGCCGGGGTCGCCGAGGACGTGACGGAGCTGGTCCGGGAGTGGATCCCGGCGCACGTCACCGCCGAGGTCGTGGTCGAGGACGACGAGGACCCGCTGCTCGTGCGGGGCGCGGCAGGGGGTTCGTACTGATGGGGTCGGCCCAGTCGGGTCGGCGCGGCTGGCACGTGGAGACCGAGCAGGACGTCTGCCCCGGCTGCGGGGTCGTGGCGTACCCGGGCGAGATGTTCTGCGTGTCCTGCGGGGCGTACATGGGGTGGGACGTCACCGGGAGCAACAGGGTGGTGGATCCGGGCCCTGCTCCGGAGCCGACGGCCGGCGGCGCGGCCGGTGCGGGTGCCGGTCCCGGGCGGGGCTCGCACCGGGGTCCGCACACGGAGACCGGCCCGAAGACCGGCCCGGGCCCGGAGCGCACCGGCCCGTCCCACGCGGCCGCGGCCGGTCCCTGGTCGGGCTCCGGGTACCCCGCCGGGGGAGCCGGATACCCGGCCGCCGCACCGACCGCCGCGCCCGTACCCGCGTCGGTGCCGATACCGGAGTCGATACCCGTGCCGCCCCAGAGGCCCACGTGCCCGGACGCGAACGCCTACGGGCCCGGACCCCAGGCCCCGTACCAGCCCGCGCCGACCGGGTCGGGCGGCTGGCCGCAGGGGCTGCGCGAGAACCGCACCGGCCGGGGCACCGACCTCACCGGGGAGCTGTTCCGCCCCGACCCGCTGTTCGCGCAGGCGCCCACCGCGCCCGCGCCGCCGACCGCCCGCCCGCAACCGGCCCGGCCCCAAGCCGCGCGCTCCCCCTCGGAGTTCACCGCGGCGGCCGCTTCGGGCGCCGCGCCCGTCGGGTACGCGGCCGCGCCGGTCGGGTACCCGGCGGCCCCGGTCGGCTACGTGACCCCGGCGGCCGAGTCGGCCGCCGAGCGGACCCAGGTGATCAGCGGCCAGGTGGTGCTGCGCACCGCCATGCCGGAGCCCCCGCAGGTCGCCCCCGGCGAGGACGCGACCCCCGCGGGCGGCGTCCCGCACCTGCTGCTGTGCCCCGGGTGCCGCCAGCCCAACGCGGAGAACCGTACGTACTGCCACCCGTGCGGGGCGCTGCTGCGGCCCGAGCCCGAGCCGCCGGAGCCCACCCGCTGGCAGCGGATCAAGCAGGACTACCTGGAGCGCCCGGACGTGTGGCACTGGGACCGGCGTTGGGGCGTGGTGGCCGTCGCCCTGCCGGTGTGCATGGCGGCGGGCATGTCGATGGGCAGTGCCGCGGCGGCCGCGCAGCGAGCCGTGCCGCTGGTCAAGGACCGCTTCCTGTCGCAGTACCAGGTGCCGCCGGACAAGGTGTCCGCGTCGAGCGCCGCCAAGGGCTTCGAGGCGAACCTGGCCGCGGACGGCGTGGACAACAAGGCGTGGGCGCCGAAGGACCCCGGCCAGAAGGCGGTGGGCCAGTACTGGACCGCCGACTTCAACGCCCCCTTCCGCCTGACGTCGCTGCTCATCATCAACGGCGCGTCCAAGACGCCGGGGCAGTTCTGGCAGACCGGGCGGCCCACCAAGATCCTGGTGACGGCGACGACCACGGACCGGGGTCTGGTGGAGAAGGAGATCACGCTGGGCGGCCAGCCCGGTCCCCAGCGCTTCGACCTGGGCATCGACAACGTGGTGGCGGTCCAGGTCAAGATCGAGGCCGTGAACCCGGGGCTGAAGCCGAACATGCCGGTCGCCATGGCCGAGATCCAGTTCTTCAGCAGGCAGGCGACATGAGCCTGCGTGCCGAACTCACCGTCCCCGACGCCGTCATCACCCCGGGCGAGGCCCTCACCGCACACCTGCGGGTGTGGAACGAGAGCCGGATCGTGGACGCGTACCAGCTGCGGCTGGTCGGACCGCCCGCGTGGTGGCCGGACGCCGAGCCCGATCTCGGGCAGCTGCCGGTGTACCCCGGCAACCACGAGAAGATCAACATCCCGATCTCGCTGCCCCGGGACAGCGAGCTGGCCCCCGGCCCGCTCACCTTCGCCGTCCGGGTGGCCTCGGTGGAGGACCCGGACGCGGTGGCGGTCCCCGAAGCGGACATCCAGGTCGGCGAGTTCCACGACGCCGAGGTCGAGGCGGACCGGCCGCGGGTCGCCGGGGCGCTGTGGAGCAGCAACCTGGTCCTGGTGGAGAACACCGGCAACGCGACGGCGACGGTGCGGCTGCGCGTCGCGCCGGAGGCCGACGACGCCCCGCTGGCCGTGTCGCTGCGCCGCTCCCGGCTGGTGCTGAAGCCGGGGGAACAGGCCCGGGTGGCCCTGATGACGCGGGTGCGGAACCCGATGTTCACGGGGACGGCCGCCAACTGGCCGATCGTGATCCACATCGAGCAGGAGCACGCCGAGGACGGTTCCGCCTCCTTCACCCACCGCCAGCGCCCGCTGATGCCCAAGCCGGTGCTCAAGGCGCTGATCGCGGTGGTGACCGCGCTGGTCGCCTTCGCGGTGCTGTGGGTCTCGCCGGTGGGCGGCAAGAAACCGAAGGCCGCGACCGAGTCCGCCAAGGGCCCCACGCAGATGGAGGCGGTCCAGCAGGAGCAGAAGAAGGAGGAGGACGCGAAGAAGCAGGAGGAGGAGAAGGAGAAGCAGAAGGACGAGAAGGACAAGAAGGACAAGGAGAACGTGGGCGCCCTGAAGAAGCAGCAGGTCCAAAAGTCGCTCGTGGTCAGCAGTCGGCCCGGCGGCAAGCCGGAGGACAGCTACACCGTGCCCGACGGCTACCGCCTCTCCTTCAAGGCCGTGCAGCTCACCGGCAACGGAACGGGCAGCCTCTTCGTGCTGGTCGCGGGCTCCCAGCTGAGCAGCCAGCCCGTGACCAATCCCAAGGAGGTCCCCATTCCGGAGACGCTCTCGCCGAAGGAGAAGGAGAAGGTCACCCTCAAGCTGGACTGCCAACCGCCGCAGACCGGCGGGCAGTCCCCCAGCCCCGGACCGTCGTCCTCCCCCGGCCCGACCACCTGCGACGCCACCGCGGTGATCGTCGGCGAGCTGATCCCGCTGAAGGGCCCCAACGCCGTGGAGATCAAGCCGCCGTCGTGACCGGTCGCCCCCCGCGCCGCACCCCCACCCCCCCACATCGAGGAACCGACCGTCCCATGAGCATCGTTCAGCACGTAGACGACACCCTGGAGCGCGAGCTGCGCGCCGGCCCGCTGCGCGGGGTGAACGCGGAGATCGCCTTCGAGACGCCCAACTCCGACTGGGCGGCCCGGCGCTCGGGTCTGTGCCTGAACCTCTTCCTCCACACCATCGAGGAGGACACGACCAAGCGGCAGGCGGGCGACACCAACGTCATCGACGAGAACGGCGTCGTCATCGGCCGCAGCAAGCCGCCCCGGTCCTTCCGGCTCGGGTACGCCATGACCGTGTGGGGCCACAGCCCGCGCGACGAGCACCGACTGCTGGGCACCCTGCTGGAGTGGTGCGTCGCCACCGAGCGGCTGACGCCCGCCCCGTCCCCGTACGGCGGCACCTCCCTGGTGGACCGGCCGACGCTCCACCTGCGCGAAGTCCCCGACGGCGCCGAATCCCCCGCGTCGAAGCTCTGGTCGGGCCTGGGCACCCCCGCCCGGCCGGTCCTGGACCTGCTGGTGACCGTGCCCGTCAGCCCGCCGGGCGCGAAGGTGACCACCGAACCGATCCGGGAGTTCGGCCTGCGGGCCGCCACGCTCGACCCGCCGATCGTGGCGCCGGAGCCGCGGCCCCGCGCGCCCCGGCCCCGCGGGACGGCCCGGCCGCGGCGCAACGTGGAGGAGCTCGGCGTGAAGTCCTCCAGTGGATACACACCGTCATCTTCTGCCCCGCACCAGGCGGAATCCGGCGCCTAGATTGAATCCCGGCACCGTCGGGATGCTCATCCCGGCACCTTCGGGATTCTCGGACCACAGGCGAGGCGGGCAGGACAGTGCGGCAGTTCGGCGGGGCGGCGCGACGGTTCACCGGACCGGTGGTGACGCCGGGCAACGGGCCGGGCGCGGATCCGGGACTCTGGGTCGCGCCGACGTTCGTGGTGCGGACCGCCGGGGTACCGGCCGGGGAGCTGGCCGCGCTGCGCGCGACCCGTACCTGGGCGGCCGTCGACTCCCTCGTCCCGGCGCACCGCTGGCTGACCGAGGAGGGGCAGCTGCTCTCCGCGCTGCTGGCCCGGCCCTCACCCCGTGCCCGTGCGGGTACGGCCGTCGGCCCGACCGCGACCGCGACCAGTGGGCTGCGGCCCGCCGTCGCGGCCGTCCGCTCCGCCCTCGCCGCTCTGGTACCGCCCGCCGACTGGGTGTGGGCGCAGCAGGTGTGGGACGCGTTCCCCGACGAGGTGGGCGAACGCGTCGAGCGGTGGCTCGGCGAGCTGGAGCGCTACCGGCTCTGCGCCGCCGAACTCGCCGGGATCCACGCCGCCGAGACCCCCGCCACCACCGCCGCGCTGCGCACCGCCGTCGGCGGCCGCGGCTTCCGGCGCGGCCTGGTGCAGGGCAGCCCCGAGGTCTTCGCCCAGCTGGAGCGCTGGCTCCAGGACCCGGCCGCGCGGCCCTGCGACTCCGTACTGCGGCTGCTGGCCCGGCAGGTGGCCCGGGCCGCCACCCGGCCCAGTCGGTTCGCGACCTTCACCGTGACCGCCGACGGCTCCTTCCACGACGACCCCTACCCGGGCGCGGACCCGGCCGAGCGGGCGGGCGGCGGGGCCCCCGCCCACGAGGACGCGCCGCGCGGCGTCGTGGAACCCAGCGCCTGGATGCTCCAGCAGCTCGCCTGGCAGCTCGCCACCCGCCCCGAGCTGGCCCGCCGCCTCGCCGTACGGGTCAACCCGAGCGCCGTCGAGGAGGACGGCCACCTGTGGTTCCTCAGCGCCGACACCGGTGAGCCCGTCGCCCGTACGCCCGCGGACGAGGCCGTGCGCAGCTGCCTGCGCCTGGTCCGCGAGGCCCCCGGCGGCGCCACCCTCGGCGGGCTGCGCGCCGATCTCCTCGCCCTGGGCGGCCGCACCCCGCGGCAGGCCGACGCCCTCGTCGACGCCCTGGCCGCGGTCGGCCTGTTGGAGCTGCGCCTGCCCTTCGCCGACCAGGCCCCGGACCGGCTGGGCGAACTCCTGACCTGGGTCGAGCCGTCGCAGCCCGTAGCCCCGGCCCTCCCGCCCGGCACCACCCCCACCCCCACCCCCGCCCCCGGCACCCGGAGCGTCGCGGCCCCGCTGCGCGAACTGCGGCGGCTGCTGCGGGCGTACGAGGAGAGCGACGGCCCGGGCGAGCGGGCCGCGACCCGGGCCGACGCCCGTACCGTCCTGCGCGCGCCCGAGCTGACCCCCGCCCCCGGTGAGCGGGTCCGGGTGCCCGCCCGGTTGCGGGCCCGGAGCCGGAACCGGACCGCCGCGCGCACCCCCTTCCACGAGAACCTCCTGTCGGACACCGCCGTGGCACTGCCCGGGGAGCGGTGGGCGCCCGTCTGCGCGGACCTCCAGACCGTGCGCCGCCTCGCCGGGCTCTTCGACGCCGACCTGCCGCTCAAGCTGGCGCTGGCCTCGGTGCTGCGCGACCGGTTCCCCGGCGGGCTGCCGCTGCTGTCGTTCTACCGCTACGTCCAACAGTCCGCGCGGGCCGTGCACGCCCCGGCGCCCGGCCGGATCGGGGCGGCCGAGCTGCGCGCCCTGCTCGCGGGGCCGGGCGCGGCGGACGACGGCGCGCTCGCGGTCGGCGCGCTCGGCCCGCTGCGCGCGCTCGCCGCACTGCGCGCCCGCGCCCTGGACCTGCTGGGCGACGGACCGGGGGAGGAGGGCGGGGCGCACGGCGCCGTCCGGGTCGATGCCGACCGGCTCGACGCCCTGCTCGCGGCGCTGCCGACGCACGTCCGCGCACCGGACTCGCTGACCTGCTTCGTCCAGCCGCTGGACGACGACGATCCGACCGGCGCGGGGGGCGGAGGTCCGCAGCGGGCCGTGCTCGCGGGCCTGGGCACCGGATTCGGCGCGGGCCGGGCCCGGTACGACCGGCTGCGCGACCAGGACGCGAGCCGCCGGGGCGCCGACCCGGCCGGGGCGCCCCGGCCCCGGTACGCCGCCACCGCGCCGGGCCGGATCTACGCGGAGACCGACGGGGCCTTCGGCTCGAACCTCAACCTGCGCGCCGCCGGAGTGGACCACCGCATCGACTACCCCTTCACCACCACCGACGCCGACCGCACGCGCGAGCAGCGGGTCCAGCTCGCCGACCTGCGGGTGGCCCTCGACCCGACCACCGGGCTGCCGGTGCTGCGCTCGGCGCGGCTGGACGCGGTCGTGGTCCCGCTGCACCTGGGCAGCATGGCGCTGCCGCTGCTGCCGCCCGCACTGCGCTTCCTGGTCCGCGGCTTCGGGGTGCACGCGGCGCCGGACCGGCTGCCCTGGGACGTACCGGGCCCGGTCCCCCCGGACGGTGCGGTGCGGCTGCGGCCGCGCCTGGAGCTGGGCCTGCTGACCCTGCGCCGGGCCGCCTGGCGACTGCCCGTGCGGCTCTTCCCGGTGCCCCGGCCCGCCGAGCCGGAGCACGCCTACCTGGTGCGGCTCGCCGCCTGGTTGGACGCGCACGGGGTGCCGCGGGAGTTCTTCGCCCGGGTGGAGTCCGGCCCGGGCGCCGCGGAACGGCCGGGGCCGCTCCCGCTGTACGTCGACGTGGCCGTGCACCCGTTGCTGGCCGCCTTCACCCGCTCCCTGCCGTGCGGGGCGGGGGCCGCGGACGCGGTCCTCGTGCTCCAGGAGGCCCTGCCCGGCCCGGAGCGCAGGACCGGGGTGACCGAGTACGCCCTGGAGATCAACGGACTGGAGGTGCGATGTGACTAGCAGGGGATTCTCCCCCCACAAGGGGCGGTTGCCGAGCCGTGGTTGGGCCTCGGCCGACGACTGGGTGAGCCTGCACGTCCACCACCGGGGCGACCTGGACCTGCTGCTGGCGCGGGCCGTGACCCCGCTGGTGCGCGGGCTGGAGGACGCCGGGCTGCTGCGCGGCTGGTTCTTCCTGCGCTCCGGTGAGGGCGGACCCCACCTGCGGCTGCGGCTGTTGCCCGCCCAGCCCGTGCAGATCGGCGCGGTGCGGCGGGCCGCCGAGGGGCGCCTCGCCGCGTACGCCCGTACGCACGAACCGCGGGCGGGCGGCCGGTCGGTGTGGACACCGGACGGCATCGAGGAGGTCCCGTACGTCCGGGAGCCCGACTGGTCCGGGTCCGGCGAGGCGGTGACCGCCGTCGAGCGGCACTTCGCCCAGTCGAGCAACCTGGCGCTGGCCCTGCTCGCCGGTGCCCCCACCCCGCAGGCCCGGATGAACGTGGCGCTGGGCCACCTGACGATGGCCCTCGCCGCGTCGGGCCTGAGCATCGCCGAGTGCGCCCGGCTGGCGGACCCCCAGGTGATCCTGGCCCGGCCGCGGCCCTCGGAACGGCGCCGGATAGCGGGCGAGGCCCAGGCCACCTACCGGGAGTTGGGCGCGAGCCTGCGCGAGCAGACCAGCCGGTTGTGGGCCGCGGGCGCACGCCGCCGGAGCGTGGGCGTCCCCGACGACGCCCACCCCGCGGCGCACTGCGCGCGGGGCACCGGACCGGCCGCCGCCTGGTCCCATTCGGTGCGCACGCTGGCGGCCCGGCTCACCGCGCTGGCCCCCGAGCGGACGTACCCGCCCGTCGGCCCGGGCCCGTACTGCCCCGACGCGGCGTGGGCGGGGATCCGCCGCCCGCCGGACGCGGCCGTCGCCGCGCACCACGTCCTGGTCCGGGCCGCGCAGCAGTTCGCCAACCGCGTCGGCCTCGGACTCCAGCAGGAGACCTACGTCCGCCTCCTGCTGGCCCAGGCCCTGCACGACCTGGCCGGGCCGGGGCGTCCCTGAACGCCACGGGGTTCCGTCGCGCCGTCAGGGACGCCCCGGCCCGGGGTCATCAGGTCGACAGCTTCTTCTCGATGGCCCCGGTCCATGCCTCCTTCTCCGCGGGGGCATGGAGGGAGTCGCGCCATTCCGCTTCCGTCAGCCGGACCCTTCCGTCCAGACGCCGGTGCTCGGCGAAGTCCTCGGGACCCAACTGGAGGGCTCGAAGCAGCTCTTGGGCCGCTCGGGAGGCCGGACCGTCAGGTCCGGCCGCCAGCTCGTACAGCCGCGCGGCCAACACCTGCCGAGTCGACGTTCCCACCGGGCGCCAGAGGGCCAGGGCCCACCAGAACCTCGCGCTCGCGCTGAGATCGCCCGGCTCCTGTGCGGCCCGTTGGTAGCGCTTGTACACGGACCGGGAGACCTTGTACGCCCCCGTCCCGATCGTCGCCGCCGCGACGGTACCGGCGACCGCCCATCCGGCGACGGGGACCGCGGCTCCGGCCACGGCCGCGATGCCGATCGCGCCGCCGGCGGTCCCCAATCCGTCGGTGCCCAGCTGGGCGGCTCGTTTGACCTGCCGTCGGGAGCGCTGCTCCACGGCGTACTCGTGGATGCCCGCGAGCTGGTCACGCAGCTCTTGGTAGGGCTCCACATGCGCCTTCAGATCCCTTTGCGATTGCGTGAGTCGGGCGGTCACCGCGTGCAGTTCACAGGCCAGATCACCCGCGTCACGCGGCCCCAGGATCTCCTTGAGGAGCCCGTTGCGCCGCGCGCTCAGTTCCTCGACCCGCTCGACGCGCTCCTTCCCCTCCGCCGTATGCGCGTAGGGAGGCATTCCGGGCCATGCCCGCAGCCGCGACTTCACGTCGCTCGCGCGGACCAGGCTGGTGACGCCCTTGCCCACGTGGTACGCGCCGAAGGCCACCCCCACCGGACCGGTGAAGTACGACATTCCCGAGAGCGCCGACGCCTGGACGTGGAAACCGTTCACGGCGTTCTCCGCCAGGGTGAGGCCGCCCTTGGCCAGAGAGACACCCGAAGCGGCGGTCCCGATCGTCTGCTCGGCCAAAGACGCCGACTTCGCTCCCAGCGACGTCTGCGCGTACGTCATCGGCAGGTCCTGCGGAGCGAACTCCAGGCCCGTCGTCTCCTCGTGCGTACGGATCGCCTCACGGCGCGCACGCCACCGCTTGCGCAGTTCGACGATGTCACCGGCCATGGCGACGGGCCCCGCCGGGAGGCCGATGATCCCGCTCACCATGCCGCTCACCTGATGGGGCAGGGCTCCGTGCGCGAGGGCGACGGTCGGGTCCACCTGGGGAGGCGCCGTACCGTACTGATCGAGCACGGCCCGGGGCACGGACGCCAGGTTCATGCCGATGCCCCATTGCTGGAGCCTGACGGCCGCCCGGTCGTCGATGCCCTGCGCAGACGCCCCCTGGGGGGCGGGCTGGTGAGACGGTGAAGGACCGGCGGGTGGGCTGGACGCGTCGAAATCGACCGCGCGATACGTCGGTTTCGGTGTCCTGCCGCTCTGTAGATCGCCTTTCAACCGCTTGGGATCGACGATGGCGTAACTTCCGTTGCCAGGCATTCTTCTCCTTCCCGGGGGAGTCGGGCACGGCCCGGCTCCCGCAGGTTCAGTTGGGGTGGCGTGGTGCTGCTGCCCGAAGAATGCGTGGACCCGGCGGACCTCTCGCGCCCCCGCCCGAGGGGAGTTCCTCCACGGCTCCGGCACGTTCCCGGAACAGGGGGACGGGCGTGGTGCCGCTGGGCGTCGCTGTCATGCGGGGGCGGGTTCCTTCGGAGTGCGGCCGTGGTCCGGGGTCAGCCGCCGATCATCACCGTCGGCAGGCCCGCGGCGATGGTTCCCCCGTGGACGGTGGCATCCCCCATGCGCGCCGCCGGCAGACCGCCGATCATCACCGACGAGCTGCCGGCGAGGATCATGTCCGGCGCCGGGGCGGCGCAGACGCACTGGTTGCCGACGGTGGCCGCGGGCAGATTGCCGATGAGGACGGTGGGCTTGCCCGGCGGCAGGATGGGGCCGCCGACATGGGGGATCGGGGCCGGGACCGCAGGGGTCTGCATGGGGCAGGTGTGCATGTCGGTCACCCGGGCTGCGGGGGGCATGGGGCACCTCCTTCTGGAAGGGGTCGTCCCTCGCGACCGTACGGCGCGTCAGGCGGAAGGCGGACGGTCGGGAGGAGACTGTTTGTCATCGAAGGATGACGACCAGCTCATCGCGCCGCCGAGCGACGGCCAGGTCTGCGTCGGCTTGCAGGCTGCCGTGCTCGATGTCGATGTCGATCCCGTACTCCTGCATCAGCCGGTACGTGGAGTCCGCGAGCCGGGTCGCCGACGCCGCGTCCGTGACCAGGACGTTCCCCTTCTCTCCGCCGATGGAGACGACCACCTTGCGGCAAGGCGCCTAAATGGGGCCGAAGTGCGCCGGCGGGGCAGGCCGTTGGGTCTGGTCCCGGCGCCCCGGGGGGCGCTCCGGATGACGGACCTCGGACGGACGGCCCGGGCCCCGCCGACAGGCGGACCCGGGCATCGCCTCCCCCTGTTCCGGGAGCACCATGGGCGCCCCCGGAACAGGTATTACCCGGGCGGAAGGCCCCAGGCGTTCTCCACGGCTCGGCTCAAGGGACGTTGACGGACATGTCGGCGTTCGCGGGACAGTCGAAGACGAAGTTCTTGATCCGGTGAAGGCCGGTCCCCGCGCTCGCCACCTCTTCGGTACGGCCGTCACAGCTGAAGGTCATCTTCGCGATGCCGATGGCGTTCACGGTGTAGCGCGTCACCAGCTCCATCTTCATCGTCGACCTCGTGAAGAGGACGCCCGATTCGGCCTTGATCTCCCACCACCCCGTCTCCCTCGCCTGACCGGAGAAGAGCAGGACGTTGGAGTCCATGTTCTGCGCCCGGTCGATGCTGAAGGAGCTACCTGCCGCACGCGGTGCATTGCCCAACTCCTGCCCGGAGTCGGTACCGCTCGCCATCTTGGCCTCGGCATTGCCCGAGGACGAGATCCACCAGGGCTGTCCGCTGCTGATGCTGATCTTCGGACGGACCTCCGCGGTGGCACTGGGGAAGTCATCGTGCGAGATCACGTGGTGCGACTCGTCTCCGACATCCGAAGACGGGACGGTGGTCGTGGTCGTGGTCGTGGTCGTGGGCAACGTCTGAGACAGCACCACCCTGGGGGGCACGTCGGCCCAGAGGGAATCCCACTCCGACTGGGAGTAGATCTGCACACCCTCGGTCAGGTTCGGGAGGTCGTCCTGCCGCGTGCTCTGGCTGAACCAGGACTCGAACTGGTTGGAGAGGAAATCGACGCTCAGCTTCTCGTACTGCGCGGAGATCTGACCCCAGACGCTCTGTCGGTTGTCGGTGGACTGCTGTTGCCCCCCGGTCATCTCGTCGATCCGTCGTTCCACGACGTTCTGGTATTCGTGCGGAAGCGCCGAGACGTACGCCTGCGAGAGGTGGTCGGCGATACGGACGAGGCCCGTCCTGAGCCCTGTCATCGCTTCGGTCTTCCCCGCGGGGTCGGAGTCCGCCGTGAAGAGGGACTCCACCTTCCTGGTGACCTTGGTGACACGGTCCGACAGGGCAGTGAAGGAGACGGCGTAGTCGATCGACTCCCTCAAGCGGTTGTAGTCCTGCTCGGTGAACTCGGGTATGTCCAGCGGCTTGGCGAAGAAGCCGATTTCCTGGCGCGCCTTGTGGTAGTCACGGGTCTCGATGTTGACGAGGGGGTCGGCGTTTCCGTACTTCTTCTTGAGGTACGTGCTCGCGGCCTCTTGTAGCTTGGCGCTCGATGCGATGGATTTGTATATGTTCTCACCTCGCCGTCCCCAGCGCAGGCTGCTGTTCACGACGACCAAGTCCTGTATCTGTCCGACTCCTCGGTCGAACCTCTCCAGGAGGTTCATCGCGATCTGACAGGCGAGCTGTGTCGGGACGGTGTCGATCTCGCAGGTCTTCTGCACGATGAACACGCACATGCCGGCCCACGCCACCGCGTCACCGCCGGTCGTCGGCGCACCGGGAAGCGACACACCGGCACGCCATGGCTTCGGCGACCACCCGAACTTGCCGTACCCGATGCCGGGGGTGTGCGAGATGGAGATGGTGCCGGCCGCCATGTTGAGCGCGTTGGCCGCCGCGTCTCCGAGTTCTTGCCCGGTGATCGGGCTTTTGGTGTTGGGGTTGATCGCGGTCTTGGTGTCGGGTGACAGGCCCGCTCCACCGCGACTGTTCGCCCATATGTTGAGCAGGTTCTCAGGGTCCCTGGTGTGCCCGTCCGAGTTGTGGTTGAGCGTTTGCGGGTCCTTGACCTGAGAGTCGCTCATCATTTTGGGCCTGACCGCCACGTGGTGTACCGGTTCCGCGTATCCGCCCGTTCCGCCCTCGTGGCTTCCGCCCGGCCCACCCTCTGGGTTTCCGCCCGTTCCCCCCTCTTGTCCGCTACCGCCGGAATACTGCCAGGCGGCGTAGCTTCCTCCGGCCAGTGTGCTGAGGGCCAGAGCGACCATGAGCGTCCGCAGGTACGGCGAGCTGCTGTTGTACCGCTGCTCGGGTGTGAACGTCTCCGGATAGGGGTTGGGGTTGAAATCGTGCGCTTGGTCCAACAGCACCCGACGCATGTCGATCACCGTTTCCTGGCGGACACCCCCGCCCGGATTGTTGTCCTCACTCCAGGCCCTCAGAGCTGCGGCGTGCCCGGCGGGCATGGTGCTCTGCGCCGAGGCGAGGAGCTGTTGCATGTGCAGCTCCTCCTTCCCCTGCGCCGTGCGTTTCTTGTTCTGGTAATCGTTACGTCGCTTGTCGAACATGGGCTTCCTTGTGTGGCGGCTCGCGGTTCGGGGCGGGGTGTCACGCCGAGCGTGCATGGCGGTGACGGCGGCGAGGAGCTGCGCCCCGGGCATGCCTTTTCCGCGTGCGGAGTCGCCCGTGGGCGAGAGGACGGACGGGCCGAGTGATGGGGGATGACCCCTATCCACGGTAATCACGCCACGGATGGCCGATTGTCGCCGGTGGTGAACAGGGTGTGGGCAAAAGTGGTTAAAATTTGCGTCTGCACATGGTTGGGAGCTTCTGGCTCAACCCTGGTGCCGTGCGCAGTCGTCAGCGGGATGCGGCCCCGACCAGGTCATTGGTGTAGGTCCGTTCGAGGTCGATCTCCTTGGCCGCGACCTCGGGCGAGAAGGACTTCTGCAGGGCCGCCGCCGCGCGGGCGCCGTCCGCGTCGACGGCGCCGTCGGCGGAGTAGCCCGGCTTGGCGTGCTCGATGGCCGCGCGGTAGACCTCCGGATCACCGGCCGCGTACTCCTTGGGCATCGCGTCGGCGATCTCCCGCGCCGAGTGGTCCTGGATCCAGCGCAGCGTGCGGAGCATCGCGCGGGTCAGCTTCGTCGCCGTGGCCTCGTTCTTCTCCAGCCAGGAGTGACCGGCGTAGAAGACGGCCGCGGGGTAGCTGGGGACCCCGAACACCTCCTGGGAGCCCTGCGGTGTACGGGTGTCGGCGAGTATCCGCAGTTCCCGGCCGCCCATGCGCTTCTGGAGCAGCGAGACCGCCGGGTCGACCATCACGGCGGCGTCCACGCGGCCGGACTCCATCGCGGCGATGGCGGCGGCCTCACCACCCACGGCCTGGACCGAGGCGGCGTCGGGCGCCAGCCCCTTCTTGCCGAGGAGGTACTTGAGGAAGAAGTCGGTGGAGGAGCCCGGTGCGGTGATCCCGACCTTGGCGCCCTTCAGGTCCTCCACGCCGCGGATCTCCCGCGACGCCTTCGGCGAGACCGCGAGCACGATGGAGGGGGTGCGGAGCATGTTGACGAAGGCCCGTACGTCCTTGCCCTTGGCCTGCATCTGCACGGTGTGGTCGTAGTACCCGGAGGCCACGTCCACGCTGCCGCCCTGCATCGCCTGGAGCGCCTTGGACCCGCTCCCCAGGTCCTGCAGCTCGACGTCGAGGCCCTCGTCCTCGTAGTAGCCGAGCCGCTGGGCCAGGGTCGTCGGCAGGTACGGCAGCAGGGGCTGGCCGCCGATGCCGATCGTCACCTTGGTGCGGGCGCCGCCCGCGTCGGCGGGCGGCGACCCGCAGCCGCCGAGCACGAGCGTCAGGAGGCCGGCGAGGGCGAGGGCGAGGAGGGGTACGGCGCCGCGACGACGCCCGGGACGGCGCGGAGACGGACGGGTGGGGGCGACGAGGCGTGCGGAACGCATGGGCGTCCTTCCAGGAGGGGACGGAGGGGGAGCGGAAAAGCGGGAGCGGGGAGGGGCGCGTGCGTCACGGCTTCCAGCGCAGCAGGCGCCGCTCCACACGCCGGACGCCCGCGTCGACGGCGAGGACGAGGACGGCCAGGACCGCCATCCCGGCGAACACGCCAGTGGTGTCCAGCACGCCTTCGGACTGCGCGATGAGATAGCCGACACCCTGCGAGGCGCCCAGGTACTCGCCGACGACCGCACCCACCAGCGCGAACCCCACACCGGTGTGCAGGCTGGAGAACAGCCAGGTCAGCGCCGCGGGCAGGTGGACCTGGCGCAGCAGCTGCGCATCGCCGGCGCCCAGCATCCGGACGTGCCGGACCAGCACCGGATCGACGTCCCGGACGCCCTGGTGGACGTTGAAGAACACCACGAAGAAGACGAGCGTGATGCCGAAGGCCACCTTCGACCAGATGCCCAGCCCGAACCAGATCAGGAACAGCGGCGCCAGTACCACCCGGGGCAGCGAGTTCAGCATCGTGACGTACGGCCCGAGCACCGTCGACAGCACGCGGGAACGGGCGAACGCCAGCCCCGCCGCCAGGCCGAGCACGGTACCGGCGACGAGCGCGAGCAGTGCCTCGACGGTGGTGGTGCCCAGGTGCGGCCAGATGCTGCCGGAGCCGAACCAGTCGGCCAGCCGGTCGGCGATCGCCGAGGGACGGCTGAGGTAGAACGGGTCGCTCCAGCCCCGCGCGGTGGCGAACTCCCAGCTGCCGAGGACGAGGACGACGATGCCGGTGTGCAGGGCCACCCGGCTCCGCAGGCTCATCGCCGCCGCCCCGCGTCCGCCGCCGCGCCGGACGACGGCCCGGTACGGCTCTGGGCCCGGGCGACCTCCCCGCGCAGCGAGTTCCAGATGAGGGAGTAGACCTCGCGGAACTCGGGGCCGGTCCGGATGTCCATGAGGGCCCGGGGTCGTTCCAGGGGTATGTCGAAGCGGTCGACGATGGTGCTGCCCGGGCCGGAGGAGAGCACCACCACCTCGTCGGAGAGCGAGACCGCCTCCTCCAGGTCGTGCGTCACGAACAGGACCGTCTTCGCCGAGCCCGCCCACAGGGCGAGCAGCTCGTCCCCGAGCAACTGCCGCGTCTGCACGTCGACGGAGGCGAAGGGCTCGTCCATGAGCAGGATGTCGGGGTCGGTGATCCAGGTCTGCGCGATGGCCGCACGCCTGCGCATCCCGCCGGACACCTGGTGCGGGTACGACTCCTCGAACCCGGCCAGACCGACCCGGTGCAGCCAGTCCCGGGCCAGAGCGGTGCGCGCGGCCCGCTCCGTCCCGGCCAGGAGCGGGCCGAGCGCCACGTTCTGCAGGAGCGTCTTCCAGGGCAGGAGCACGTCCTGCTGGAACACGTACCCGACGCCCGGTCGTGGGCCGCCCACCGGACGGCCGAAGGCCTCCGCACGTCCCGTCGTGGGGAGGGCGAGCCCCGCGACGAGGTTGAGCAGGGAGGACTTCCCGCAGCCGGACGGGCCGACGACGGAGACGAAGCGGCCGGGCCCCACCGCCAGATCGACGCCTTCGAGCACCGGCGGGCCGGTACCACCGCCGTGCCGGTCCGGATAGGCGAAACCGACGTTCCGCAGGCAAATCGACGGTTCGTCATGAAGGGCGGGACCGGCGGGACCGGCGGGAACACATGCAGGAGCGTCATCGGGAAGGCGAGGTGAAGGCATAAGGGAATCAATTCGAGAATTCGCAGAGGTCGCACATGCGGCGGGGGAGGGGAGTCGGAGCGTATTCGTTCGTGGACTCGGGGTCGATCTTGATCCGATTCCCTGATTCTCTCAGAAATAGGCCGATTCAAAAGCTGCCGAAGAGTCGACTTTTGGGTATTGCGCGATTGCGGCGCGGGCCGTACGTCCAGCAGGATCTCGGGGTCGACCGGTGGAGGACGGGCCGTTCGGGGGAGGGCGTTCGGGGCCCGGCTGCCCCATACTCGGACCACCGCCCCGCCCCTTCGCGCTCCGTGGGACCCTTTCGTGTTCGAGAACCTGAAGAAGTGCGGCACCCGTCTGTGGTCCGCGCTCGTCGTCTCCGGCCTGCTGGGCGATCCCGCGGTCGACGGCATCGATGCCGGGGCCCGGCTCGCCGCGCTCGACGCCCACCTCCCCGGGACCACCGTGCCCCGCCCCGCCGAAGGCGACGGGGAGCAGGCCTGATCAGGTCCGGCAGTCACCTGTCAGCCGCTCACTCGTTCTATCCGTGTCATCACCGCCGAGGAAGGGACGGGACGCGGATGAGCCGTCGTCAGAAGGGCCGCAAGCACCGTGAGGTGAACCGGACACCCCGGCCGGTGGGCCGGGCCCCGCTGCGGCTGCCGGGAAGCTCGCCGCGCAAGCGGCGGCCACCGGCCGCGCGGGCCGTGGAGGTCGCCACCGCGGTCGCACCGGTGCCCGCGCCCGCGCCCGCTCCCGAGGCGCGAGGGCCCCGCGACGGGGACACCGGGCCGGCCCCCGTGTTCACGGTCCCGGTGAGCGGCGGTGGCCTCGGGCTGCCCGCCGCGCGGACCTGGCAGGGCCTGCGGGGCTCCGGACCGGCGGGGGCGAGCGTCGCGGAGCTGTGCGCCACCGCCGGGTTCACGGCGCCGACCGTGGTCCGCCACCTGCGGGCGCTCGCCGACTTCGGCCTGGCCCGCCGGTCCGAGGGCGGCCAGGTGTGGCACCCGACCGACGCCGACCCGGCCGCGATCGCCGTCGTACCCGCCCCGGCCCGCGGCGGGAACGAGCCCGCCCGACGCTGACGCCGACCCGACGCCCGGGGGCGGCCCGGCCCGGCCCTACCGGGCCCCGCGCAGGGCGGCGTTGACCCGGGCGGCGAGTTCCAGGACGCGGCGGCGCAGGCCCTCGTGGTCGTCGACCGCGAGGGTGCGGCCGTAGACGCCGGCGGCGATGTCGGAGCGGTCGGCCGCGGAGGCCGTCTCGTACTCCTCCTTGCCGCCGCGCAGGGCCAGCAGGGTGCCGTCGGCCGAGCCGATCTCCTCCAGCTGGGTCAGCAGGGCCAGATCGGCGTCCGCCAGGCCCGCGCCCGAGGACTCCAGGACGCGGCGGGCGGCGGCCGTCATCCGCTGGAGGTACTTCGCGCTGCGGTAGAAGGCCTCGCCCGCGTCGGTGTAGTGGCGCAGGTCCTTGAGCAGGTCGCCGAGCTGCTCGTTGAAAGACTGGAGGTAGTGGGCGCCGGTCACGCCGACCGCGCTCCCGGCCTGCTTGCCGACGACGTCGAGGACCGCGCCCTGGGAGTGGTAGGCCTCCATCGCGTGCCAGAGCGCGTAGCTCGTGTCCCGCCGGATCCGCAGCGCGAGGTCGTCGGACGGGTGGTCCGCGAACTGCTGCTGGGCCTCGCCCAATCGGGCGGCGTGTTCGGTGTAGATGAGGTTGCGGGCCCGGATGACGGCGTCGGGGCTGCTGTGTTCCAGCTCCTCGATGTACGCCTCGTCGTGCGTCGCGGGCCGCACCCGCCCCGTCTCCGCGCGCAGCCGTTCGGCCAGCTCGTGCACGGCCCGGCGGTGGACGGCGTCCGCCGTGTCGTGCCGGGCCCGGGCGACCTGCGCCGCCGGGGCCGGGAGCAGTCCGGTCAACCGCTCGACGTACGCCTGCCACTGATCGGCCGTCAGGTACTTGCGCAGTTTGCTGAGCGCGGCCACGTCCTGGTCGGCCTCGGCCACCTCGCGCGCCCTCGCACCGGCCGGCTCGACGATGCCCTGCGGGTCGGGTGCCTCCGCGCCGAGGGCGCGGGCCCCGACGCCCTCCCAGCCGCCGTCCGCCCGCGGGGTCCAGCGCCGGGGCCGCAGCGCCTCCCGGCCGCCGCCCACCAGCAGCTCCGTCTCCTGCCAGCGCAGTCCCTCGGTCCCGGGGACGTACGGGAAGGCGAAGTTGCCGCGCTCCGGCATGAAGTCCTTGACGTAGAGGTTCACGTCGAAGACGGTCGCGGACTCCTTGCCCCACTCGGCCCGGAACTCCGCGTTGAAGAGGGCGACGGCCGCGGCCGCCCCGGCCCCGCTGACCGTGATGTCGTAGTCCGAGGTGGGGTTGTTGCTGCCGACCGAGCGGATGCGCAGGTGCGGGTAGCGGGCGCGCAGCCGCAGGAGCATGGAGTCGATGAGCACCTTGCGGTAGAAGAAGATCTCGCGCATCCGGTCGGCGGAGCCGCCCGAGCCGCCGTACATGTCCTTCGCCGTCACCCAGTCGTTGTCGGCGTCCTCCAACAGGCGGCGGGCCCGCTCGAAGGAGGTCCCCCCGACCGGTCCCTGCGCCATCAGCCCCGGGGGGCCGCTCGGGGCCGAGTTCGGAGGCCGGGTGGAGGACGTGCGGTGCGGGGCGGCGGTCCGTCGCCGCTCCACCTCGGGACTGGTCTGGGTCATGGGGCTGCCTCACAGGTGCGGTCGGTTCCGCCTTCCGACGCTACGAGGCCCCGTCCCGGGGCGGTAGCGCCAGGAGTACAGCACCTGTCCCCTTCCGGCGGATCCGGCGGACGTTCACGGCGCCGGGGTGGCGGTGCGCGCGGCGAGGTAGCCGTGGTCGAGGAGCCACTTCACGTTCAGGCGCTGCGCCGGGCCCGGGTCCAGCAGGGCGGCGTCCAGCTTGAACTGGGTTCCGCCGCCGGGCTGTTCGAACCAGGGAGCCGCGGGGCCGCGCCGCACCGGCAGCGTCCGCAGCACCTCGTAGACGTGGTAGTCGCAGGCGGCCCCGCCCGGACGCGTCCGCAGGCTCTGGGGAGGGAGGGAGCGGGCCGGGTAGGGGTCGCCCGCCGGTGCGAGGAAGCTGCCGCTGTCCGGGCCGAAACGGTCCAGCAGGCTGCCCGGCGGCAGCGCGTCGTCGGTCCGGTCCGGTACGCCGTTCAGCTCGGCGAAGCCGTCGTGCGGCGGGTACTTCCAGCGTCCCGTCTCCGGCGGTCCCTCCCAGTACTGGCGGAGGAACGCGGCCGGTTCCAGCGCGCCGGTCCGGCGCCATCCGTCGAGCAGCCGGCCCACGGGGTGCCCGTCGCGGGTGGGCAGCACCTCGGGACCGAGGCGGGCGTCGTCGCCGTAGCGGCCCGTGCAGACGTCGGCCGCGGGAGCCGGGGAGGGGGTCGCCGCGGTCGCGGGCGGGGTTGCCAGCGCGAGCAGGAGGAGGGAGAGGAGGAGGGAGGGGAGGGTGCGTCCGGGCGTGCGGGTCCGGCTCACGGGGGGCTCCGTTCCAGAGGGGGGCGGGGGATCCCCGTCATGATCGACTCGGTGGTGCGCGGAGCCCGCGCCCGGCGCCCCGATCCGGACAGAGTCGACGGCTCGTACGTGCCCGCGCACCCGTCACATGTCGGCCGGGAGGGGCCCGGTGCGCCGGACCGCGGCGCCGGAAGGTGGTGGGTGGAGCGGTGATATCCGGACGGTCCCGAGTTGTCCTGATCCGTGCCCATCTGATTGCCACGGTCGGGGGATCCGCCGAATGATCACGTCCGGTGCGGTCGGCCCTGACGGAACCCCGACACGTGGCGCCCGTACCCCTCGGACAAGGAGACGACGTTGTCGACCCGACCCCTTCCCCTTCCGTCCCACCGCCTCGTCGCCGCGGCGGCCGTGACCGCCGCCGCGGCGCTGGCCCTGGGCCTCGCACCGGTCGCCGCGCAGGCCGCACCGCAGCCCGCGGCCGACGTCACCGCCCGGGCCGCCGCGGCCCCGACCGACAGCCCCAACCCCTTCGCCTGGGCCGAACTCGACGGCCTGCGCGCGCGACAGCTCACCACCTGGCACGGCGGTCAGCCGTTGAGTCACTGGGCCCTCACCCTCGACGAAGCGACGGCCGCCCGCGCCTACGCGGGCGGGGTGTTCTTCCTCTACGCGCCCGCGACCGGTGACCGGGGCCTCTTCCGCAACCTCGACGTCATATCGGCCACGGTCAAGGACCCGCGTCAAGTCGTCGTCACCGACGCGCAGTTCATCCGCTCGCACCCGCGCGTCGAGGTCCGCTACGGCGACCCCGCCCAGCCCGACCGGGCACGCGTGGTGGCCACCTCCACCATCTGGATGTAGTCCCACCACCCTCCGCATGCATGCGGCGCGTCCGGGCCGATTCGGGCCGGGGCGCGCCGGATCGGGCCCGCCCCACCAGCCCGTACGGCCGTGTCGGGATCGGGTGCGGGGGCGTATCGGCTCCCGCGCACTGGTACGAGCACATCAGGTCATATGCCGGACAACTTTCCTCTTGGCATGCGCGTTCGTTCCGTACCGCCGCTAGCCTGGCTTTCGCTCACTCCCCGTCAGAGACGGGCCCGCACGGCGGGCCCACGGCACGGGGGGCGTCCGCGGACCGCGCGCCGGGCCACCGAGTACCTGAGTACCGGGCGCCGGGAGACCGCCGCGGGCGCCCCCCGGGGAAGGACGTCACATGCGGAAGGAACACACCGGCCCCCGGGCCGTCCGCGGCCGCCACCGACTCGCTCCCGTCCTCGTCGCCGCGCTCGTGGGCGCGGCCACCGTCGCCGCCACCGGCGCGGCGCGGGCCGCGCCGGTGCGGATCGACATCGCCATGCGTGCGCAGGAGAAGACCAACTGGTGTTGGGCGGCCGCCGGTTCGACGATCGCGCGGCAACTGGGCGCGGACCGTTCCCAGAACGCGTTCTGCAACGCCGCCTTCGACCGGCGCCAGGACACCGAGTGCCCCAACGACCAGGCGGACCTGGGCAACGTCCAACGGGCCCTGCGGTGGGCCGGGATCGCACCGGGGAAGTACGTCACCGGCTGGCTGCGCTACAGCACCGTCAAGACGGAGATCGACGCGGGCCGCCCCGTCGAGACCAGGGTCCTGTGGACCTCCGGCGGCGGGCACATGCACGTCGTGTACGGCTACGACGAGGCGAAGCAGTGGGTGTACTGGGGCGACCCCTGGCCCTCCTACACCCGCTACAACTGGGGCTCGCACGACTACTACCGGGACAACGGCTCCTTCCGGTGGACCCACTCGCTGTACGAGATCGGGAAGGGATGACCGTGTCCGTGCCCATGCCCATGCCCATGCCCATGACCGCGACCGCACGCCCGCCGCGCCTGCGCGGGGTCCTCCCCGCGTTCGTCGCCGCCGCCCTCCTCGTGCTCGGCGCTCCCACCGCCTCGGCAGCCCCGGCCGCGCCGACCTCCGTCGACCTGGTCCGGGCCCGGGAAGCGGCCGGTGCGCCGCACTCCCTCGGCGCCGTCGAGGCGTTCCTCGCGGCCGACCACGCCCGTTCCGCAACGGGTTCCGGCGGCCCGCCCGCCGCCCGCGTCCCGGACCGGGAGGCCGACGCTCCGGCCGCACCGGCCCGGCTCGGCGCCACCGTCGCCGTCCACACCCTCGACCCCGACTTCGTCCGGGGCCTGCCCGGCGCCGGGCCCGCCCGCGCCGAGGGCGCCGCGACCACGGCCACCGGAGCGACGGGCCGGACGGCCACCATCCGCACGGCCCCGACCCCCGCCGGGGACGGCTGGCAGGTGGTCTCCATCGGCTCCGGCGACGAGGAGGAACGCCACGCCCGCGCCGCGGGCCCGGACCGGACCGCGTTCCTGGAGCCGCAGACCAACACCTGGTACGCCTGGGACGGCGAGGTCGTCGAGCCGCTCCACCCCGAGGCCGCCACGGTCCTCGGCGCGGCGGCCCTGCCCACCGCCGCCTACCAGCGGCAGGTGGCCGCCCGGTACGCGGACCGGCTCCCCGGCTCCCCGTACGACGCCTCGGGCCTGGCGGGCGGCGACGCCCCCGCGACCGGCGGTGGCGACCGGGGCGACCCGGCCCCCGCAACGCCCCTCGCCCTGGCCGCCCTGACCGGCCTGGCCCTCATCGCCGTCGGCCTGGCGGGCACCCATCGCCGCGGCGGCGGTCCCGAGGGCGCCCCGCCGGGTACCGGACGCCTCGGGACGCCCACGTAGGCGTCGCGAGACCGGTCGCGCCCCGCCCAGCGAGCCCAGCTCGCCGCGGCCATCCCCCGAACGGCCGGTTCCGCGGGACCGTTCGACCGGTATGCCCGCCGCCGGTGGTGCCTACCGTGGAAGGAGGGGGAGGGGACGCCACCTGCCGCACCGCCGAGGAGCCCGCCGTGTCCGCTCACCGCATCGACATCACGCTGCCCGCCACCCCCGCCGCCGCGTCCGCCGCCCGGCGGGCCCTGGGGGTGTGCGTGGGCGCCGGAGAACTGGCCGACGACGGGCGCCTCGCGCTCTCCGAGGCGGTCGCCAACGCGGTGGAGCACACCGTCAGCGACCGGCTGCGCCTGGTGATCAGCCACGACGAGGAGACGGGCACCCTGATGTGCGCGGTCCGCGACGGGCACGCCGACCTGGCGCCGGCCGACCGTACCCACCAGGGGTGCGGCGACCAGGAGGGCGGCCGGGGGCTCGGGATCATCGCGGCCCTGAGCCGGTCCTGGGGCTTCAGCACCTTCGGGCACGGCAAGTGGCTCTGGTTCTGCCTCGGCGCCGCCCCCGCGTGACGGCCTCGCACCGGCCCCGCACCGGCCCCGCACAGGCCCCGAACAGGCCAAAGAAAACCGAGCGCCCCGGGTGCCGGACTAGCTGGTACATCGTTGTCGAGCCCGTCGATGGCAAGGCATACGGGCCCTCCACCTGCTGGAATCGAAGGACGGGGGTCCGTGGCGTGAAGAGGCCTCACCCTCTGTGAACATTCGACTCCGATTGCTAGAGATGGTCGCTGACCGATCACCACAGCTCCTCGGAAGGGCGCCGCCCTCATGTCCTCGTCCACGTCCACCACGCACGCCCGCACCACCGCCTCCGGCACGCCCCACGCCGTACGGCCGCCCACCTGGGACGTGCGCGCCCTGTTGCCGGGCCAGTGGGACGCCTTCTACACCGCTGTGCTCGACGCGTTCCACGAGAGCGAACCGGCCGGGGCGACCGCCCTGTGGCGGCGCCTGGCCGAGCCCGAGCGCTGCGTGGCCGTGCGCGACGGCGCCGACCTCGTCGGCACCGCCGGGATCTTCTCCTTCCGGATGAGCGTCCCCGGCGGGCACCTCGTCCCGACCGCGGGCGTCACCATGGTCGGCGTCCGCTCCACCCACCGGCGCCGCGGGATCCTCTCCGACCTGATGCGCCATCAACTGGAGTCCCTCCAGCGCCAGGGCGAACCCCTCGCCGTCCTGACCGCCTCCGAGGCGCCCATCTACGAACGGTTCGGCTACGGAGCGGCCGCCCGCCAGCTCTCCCTGGACATCCAGTCGCGCCGGATCTCGCTGCGCACGCCCGCCGAGCCCGCCGGGGCCCCGCCGCTGACCCTCGCCCTCGAAGACCCGTACGAGGCCCTGGAGATCACCGAGGAGATCTACGCGCGTCAGGTCCCCACCCGCCCCGGGATGCTGGCCCGCGCCCCCGGCTGGGAACACCTCCCGCTGCTCGACCCGCCCGCCACCCGCGCCGGGGCCCGCCCCCTGGAATGCGTCGTCGCGCGGATCGACGGCCGCCCCGTCGGCTACGCCCGCTACACCGTGAGCGTCGCGTGGTCGGCCGCGAACACCGCCGAGGGGACCGTCCGCGTCCGCGACGTCGAGGCCACCGACCCGCGCGCCTACGCCGCCCTGTGGCGCTTCCTCCTCGACACCGACCTCACCTCGCGCGTCGTGGCCCCCAACCGCCCCGTGGACGACGCCCTGCTCCACCTCGTCTCCGACGTGCGGCGCTGCGCCCCGACCGTGCTCGACAGCCTCTACGTCCGCGTGGTCGACGCCCCGATCGCGCTGACGGCCCGGTCCTACGCGGCCCCGCTCGACCTCGTCCTGGACCTCGAGGACGCCCTCGCGCCCTGGAACCGGGGCCGCTGGCGGCTCACCGGCGACGCCTCCGGCGCGGTGTGCGCCCGGACGTACGACGCCCCCGACCTCGGCCTGGACGCCGGCGCCCTCGGCTCGGCCTACCTGGGCGGCACCACCCTCACCGAACTGGCCGCCGCGGGCCGGGTGCGCGAGCACACCCCGGGCGCGCTCGCCGCCGCCACGACGGCCTTCGCCTCGCCCGCCGCGCCCTGGCTCCCGCACGGCTTCTGCCGCTCCCTGCTGCCCCGCCTCTGAACCCGCGGGTCGGCCGCGGGTCGGCCGCCGTTGTCGGACCCCCTCGGTACCGTCGGCGCATGAGAGCTACGGCAACCTTCACCGTCACCGGATTCACCCCCGCCGCGCTGCGGCCGGAACCGGCCGTGCCCACCGGGACGCCGGTGGGCGTCGCGACCATGGAGAAGCACTTCGAGGGGGAGGTGGTGGGGCGCTCGGCGACCCTGTTCACCGCCGCCTTCGACCAGTCCACCGGGGTCGGCACCTACGTGGCCATGGAGTCCTTCGAGGGCACGCTGGGAGGCCGCGAAGGTTCCTTCAACTTCGCGCACTCGGCGACCACGTCCGGTGCCGACCGCACCGCGGAGTTCTTCACCATCGTGCCCTCCAGCGGCACCGGCGAACTGGCCGGGATCACCGGCGCCGGCGGGCTGGCCGTCGACGCCGACGGCACCCACCGCATGTGGTTCGACTACGAGCTCGGCTGAGCCGCTCCGGGCACGGCCGGGCAGACGGCCTAGGTCTCGTCCCACGGATCGCCGGCGTGCGGATCGGCCTGACTGGGGCTCAGCCGCCCGTCCTGGATGAGCCGGTTGGTCATGCTGATCTTGTCCGGGGCGGGGCGGCCGACCTCGTCGTAGTGCCTGCGGGCCCGCTCGATGTGGGTGGCGACCGTGCGGGGGGCGATGTGGAGCTTGCGGGCGACCGCCGGTTTCGACAGCCCGCTGCACCAGGCGAGGAGCACCTCGGTCTGCTTCTCGGAGAGTTCGGGCCGGTCGGGCGAGGAATCCCCGACGATCGTGCCCGCGTGCCGGGGAGCGGTGTACGTGAGCCCCTCCGCGGCCGCCCGAATGGCGTTGATCAGGTGCTTCTCGCCCTCCTCCTTGGTCACGAACGACATGGCCCCCAGCCGCCCGCAGGTGCGGATCACCTCCGCGGACACCTCGCCGGAGAACACGACGACCTTGCGCCCGCTGCTGACCAGTTGGCGCAACTCGTGGAACTCGAAGACGTTCTTCGTCACGAGGCAGAGGTCGAAGACGACCACGTCGGCGAGGGCGCCCTCGCCGGTCCACACCCGGCTGAGCTGCCTGCCCGCCGAGACGAGGTGGATCGGTGGCTCTGCCCGCGCGCACCATCCGCGCACTCCGTCGATGACCACCTCGTGGTCGTCGACGATCACGGCGCTGATCGGCCGGTCCGCCATTGTGCCTCCATCCAGAAAGTGTCGTCGTCCGTGTCCAGGAAGCTGTCGGTCGCGATCTGCGACGAGGCGGGACCGAGGGGCGACAGCTCGATCTCCCCGCAGTCGCCGACCACTTGCACCGAGACGAACTCGGGTGCGAAGACCACGGTCACGTTGGCCCAGCTCCGGGCCTTCGCCAGGGCCGGCAGCGGGAAGCTGCCGAGCGCGAGGCGGACCTCCGGCGGCGGGTCGACCGGGGTGCCGTGGGCGATCACCTCGGCCCGCACCCGGCGCCGCTCCGCCGCGTCCGCGTACTCGTGCAGCTCGTGCACCAGCTGGTTGGGCACGTCGTCGGTCTCCGCGAAGAGCCGGCGCATCCGGGCGGCCTCGGTCCAGCATTCGCGCTGGACGTCCGGGTCGTTGCTGTCGAGGGTGCCGTCGGCGAGCCCGCGGAGCAGGGGGCCCGCGCTGCCCAGCAGACCGGCGTAACTGTCCTGGAGCGCCTGGGCGGTCCGGGCGGCGATCCGTTCGGAGTGCCGGATGTGCTCGGTACGCCGCCGGGCCGCCTCCGCCTCGTGCGCGGTGCGGCGCAGGGCGGTGGCGGCCACCCCGCAGGCCAGCGGAAAGCCGATCGTGCCGAGGGAGCCGGTGACGAAGTTCAGTACGGCGCCCTCGGTCACGGGCCCGGACAGGGCGAGGTTCACCGCGGTGATCGCCTCGTGCGCGCCCAGGAAGAGGACCAGCTCGACCATGGGCCGGTCCAGGAGCAGCACGACCCCGATCCAGCCGACGGTGCCGAAGGCCCAGTCCGCGGCGGTCGTCGGCGTCCCGGCGGGCAGCGAGGCGCAGGACAGGACCGACGCGCCGAGGGCGAGGACCACCCCGAACCAGCGCTCGGCGCCCCACGACCGGCGGCGCAGCGTGAAGGCCCCCTCGACCACGGCTATGGCCAACAGCAGCCCGTACGCCAGGAGTTGCATCCACAGCGGCCGGTACACGTCGATGTTGCGCAGCCAGCTCATCGACAGCAGCACGACGCCGGAGATGCCGAGCACGGCGAGGCGCAGGTGGTACAGGAACTCTTCGGCGGCGGGAGCGGCGGCAGTCGGCCCGCCCGCCCGGTGGAAGCTCTTCATCGTGGCCACTCCAGACTGACGGTCGTTCCGCTGCCCTGCCGGGACCTGACGTCGGCCCGGCCGCCGACTTCCTCGACGCGCTCGACGATGGACGCGCGCACCCCGCGCCGGGTGGGACCGACGGCGGCCGGGTCGAAGCCGATGCCCTCGTCGGCCACCTCGACGCGCGCGCCCCCGCCCGATCCGTCGCTCGTGACGGTGACCGAGCAGTGGCCCACCTCGGCGTGCCGGGCCACGTTCACGAGCGCCTCCCCGGTGGCGTCGGCCAGCGCCACCGTCACCTGCGGGGGCAGCCGCAGCGACCGCGGCCCGCGCAGCTCGACCCGCACCGGCGTGAGGCCGATGGCCGCCCGCAGCCGCCGCATCAGGTCCGCCTCCAGGGCGGGTTCCGTCGCCCAGGACAGGCGTTCCAGATCGCGTTCCGCTTGCGCCGCCAGCGAGGCGGGGGAGATGCCCGCGGCGCCCGAGCCGACCCACAGCAGGGTGGTGGCCGCGGTGTCGTGCAGGGTCCGGTCGTAGGCCCGCCGGGCGGCCCGGATCCGCGCCTTCGCGCTCTGCTCGGCGCGGGCCGCCTCGGCGTCCGCGGCGTCGGCGTCGGCCAGTCGGCCGCCGCGCAGCATCAGCTCCCACAGCATGCGCGCGAGCAGGGCGACGACGAGCGACCACAGCGCGGTCACCAGGCTGTCGGACGAGCCGCGCGCGGGCAGGGCCGCGGCCGTGCCGACGATCGCACCGGACAGCACCAGCAGCGCCGCGGCCCCGCCGAGCAACCGGCTCGCGTAGTACTGGTAGCCCACGCAGGCGAAGGACAGGAACGGCAGCAGCCAGGACCTGCCGTGCTCCAGCCAGTCCAGCGGCACCGTCCACGGCGCGCTCGCGGCCAGCGCGGCCAGCGCGGCGGCGTCGGCCAGGGTCGCCGCCGTCCCCGGCCCCCGGAGCAGGGCCCGCACGTACACGGCGCTCCACACCGTCGCCAGCGCCAGGACCCCGAGGGCCACCCGCGGGGAGGGGGCGCCGGGCGCCGACCAGGAGGCCACGACGAGCGTCGGGAGGCCCGTCGCGACCCGGATCACCGCCACGTAGCGGTGGCCGAGCAGATAGAGGTGGGCGACCGCGCTGTCGGCTGCCGGCATGAGCCCTCCCTCGTGCGTCCGGCCCGTGTGCCGGGCCGTGGATTCGATTGTGCCGGTCGGTCGGGCCGCGTGCTGTCGGTCGGTCGCACGACTCCCAACCGGCTTCCGTTTGCCTAGCGTTGGGTCCGGGGACGGGCCGCCCGGCCGGTCTCCGACCGCCCCTGCGACGAAGAAGGCACCATGTCCACTCCGCACCCGCACGTGCAGTCGAATCCAGAGCCGCAGCCGCACCGGCGGCCCCACTCGCACCGCCGGCCCCGGCGCGGCGGCGCCGTCCGCCGGCGGCTGGTCGCCGCCGCCACCGCGGTGCTCGGCGGCGGGGTCCTGCTCCTGGTCCCCGCCTCCACGGCCGCGGCGACCACCCGCCCGGGCGTCAACGCCACCCCCTACAACGAGGGCGGCGAGTACTGGGACACCGACGGCTGCACGGACGTCCCCGACTCCGGCCTCCACACGATCCGGGTCATGTACGGCAAGCCGCCCCTCGCGGCGTACGGCCACCTCACCGGGCGCTTCGACTTCCACCACGCCTGCAAGCACCACGACGGCTGCTACAAGTTCCGCTGGGCGGACCGGGCCACCTGCGACCAATGGTTCCGCAACGACATGCACGCCTCCTGCACCGCGATGAAGTCCAATGCGGCGTGCGACGACATGGCGGAGCTGTACTACCGGGGCGTACGCGTCTTCGGCGAGATCCCCTGGAAGCTGCACGACATCAGGATCTCGATGAACCAGTACCTCGGCTGACGGCCGATCCGACGACGGCGGCCCGCGCTGTCGGTCGAGTGGGCTATATGTTCGTCCAGCGCTTCGACGTGCTCCGGCTCCGACGCGCTCCGTCCCCGCCCGGCCTCCAACAGCGGCCGGGCGGGGACGGTTCAGCGCGCCCCCTGTTGTTCTCGGCACGGGAGCGGGCCGCTTCCGGATGGAAGGCCGACACCAACGGTGCCCTGCACCCATTGACGGGGGTCGGCGCCGGGATTGCAAGGAAATCCGGGAACTTCTCCCGGAGGCACGCGCTTGTGCCCTCGACCAGCACCGGAACGGTCATCCGTGTTCAGCCCCGCGTCACTCCGTGATCGGCATTGTTCCGTGAATCCATGATCACGTGGCGTTACGGAGGGTCGGCGGTCCATGCTGAGCCTCCCCAACGCCCGGCCGGCACCCGGTCGTTGAGGACACCCGTCGCCCGGCCCCGGATGGCCGGACGGGTCATGAGGCCGACCCCCAACGAAGTCGAGGACGACCATGCCGAAGAAGTACATCGTGTTCATCGTCGCGCTGCTGATGGTGCTCGGTTGGAGCGTGGCGATGACCGCCATGGGCCAGAGCGCCGCGATCGCCACCCTCGCACCGGTCCTGGGCCTCACCGTGCAGCAGGTCTTCCGGGCGGCCCGATCGCGGACCGCCGCGGCGTCCGGCCACCGGGTGGCGGCGGTGCCCGACGGGGAGGGCGACACCCCGTGACCACGCCCTCCGAATCCAAGGCCCCGGCCACCCAGCCGGTCCCCGCACGCCCCGGCCGCAAGCTCGGCCCGATAGCGGACACCGTCGGCAGCTCCCACCGCGCATGGCTGGAGCACGCGCGGGAGAAGTACCTCGCCAGCGGACTGACCCTGAGCGAGCTGGGCCTGCGGGTCCCGCTGGCCAAGTCGAAGCTCTCCGAATTACTGCGCGGCCTGGGCCTGTACCCGCGCTGGGAGGTCATCGGCCGCCTCTCCGAGGTGCTCGGCATGCAGATCATCCCCCTGTACCGGCTCTGGCGGCAGGCGGCCCTGGACGCGCGGAAGAGCCCCGAGTGGGTCCAGCGGTGCAGCGACAAGTCGGCGCTGACCGCCCCGCAACCGAACCCGCCCGTGGCCCACGAACCCTTCCGCCGGACCGTGGAGGGCGGCTACCGCCGCTACGCCCAGGCGTTCCTCGCCGACGCCCCCTGCGAGGCGGCCGTCGACGACACCTTCGACATCCTCTGGCTGTCCTGGAACAGCGCCCTGGCCAGCCCCGACATCCGCCGCTACGCCTGGCGGATCCTGCGGGCCACCGTGCTGGCCAAGACCCCGCACCTGGACGGCTGGCCCGAGCTGGTCCCCGCCGCCTTCGACACCGTCGCCGTGCGCCGCCCGACCCGCTCGAGCGACCCCACCGAGCAACTGGCCGAGAGCCTGGAGCTGTTCCGGGCCATCGGCCGGCTGCCCGCCAACCTCCAGGACGTCATGGTGCTGCGCCACCTGTGCGGCAACACCGTCGAGGAGACCTCCGCCCTGCTCGGCGTCCCGCCGCCGATGGTGCGCTCAGACGAACGTCACGCCCGCCGGATCATCTTCCCGCCGCCCGAGAGTGAAGGCCCCATCGAATGACAGCCGTCGAAGCGATCCTGGCCCGGGCGCTGCTGGTGCGCGAGCGCACCGTACCCGTGGACGTCGTCCGCACCCGCCCCTGCGCCCCACCCCCCCTCCGCCCCCGCGCGCACGCCCTCCCGTCGACCGACACCACCCCCGCCGTGGCCGCCGAGAACCTGCGGGCCCTGTGCGAGACGCTGGTCAGCCACACCCCGGCCGTCACCGTCACCAAGTTCGTCACCGACCAGGTGCCCGAGCCGCGCAGCGCCCTGGTGCTGGCCTGCGTGCTCCAGCTGACGGAAGCCGACGACGGGGCACGGTTCTGGTGGCAGTACGCGGCGGGCGCCGGACAGGCGACCGCCGCCTACTGCCTCTACCTGCACCACCTGTCCCTCGGCGAGACCGACGCGGCGCAGTGGTGGCTCCGGCAGACCGACGACGTCCAGTCGACCCCGCTCGACGGGGTCGCGGGCGCGGGCGCGGGCGAGCCCGACGAGCGGATCACCAGCCCCTCCACGGCCACGATCCTGCGCGTGCTGCACCGCCTCGCCAAGCAGATGGCCCGGCACCGCTCGGCCGCGGTGATCGAGCTCATGGACTTCATGCCCGTGGCCGTGGCCACCGGCTACCTCCGCGAGCCCGACATGGACCTCCCCATGCCGGGCCCCGGATTCGCCGCCCGCATCGGCGCCCTGCTGGCACCCCGCCCCCGCAACGCGGCGGCCTCCACCCCGCCCCCGACCGTCCGTACGAGAGGACTCCACCCCCTGGGCGAGACCGCCACCCGCTGAGCGGACCGGACCGGGTGGGGGCGCGCGCCCCCACCCGGCCTTGTCCTCTTTCGGACCCGAGGAGGGGCCGAAGGGCGGACGAAACCAGGGGTCCGTCCCCGGTTGGCTTGCTCCGGTGACCACCTCTGCCCCCGCCGCGACCCCGGCGCGCCCGCCGTCCCCGCCACCCCCGGCCGTTCTCGCCGCGGACCGCGTGGACCAGTACTTCGCCGCCCCCGGCGGCGGCGTCCTGCACGCCCTCGACGGGGTCAGCCTGAGCGTGCGGGACGGCGAGTTCGTCTGCGTCGTCGGGCCCTCGGGCTGCGGGAAGTCGACCCTGCTGCGCCTGCTCGGCGGTCTGCTCGCCCCCTCCGCCGGAAGCGTCCGTACGGTCGCGCGGGGCGGGACGGGTCCGGGCGACCGTCCGGACGTCGCCTTCGTCTTCCAGGACTTCGGCGTCCTGCCCTGGCTGACCGTACGGGCCAACGCCGCCTTCGGACTGCGCATGTCCGGCATGCGCAGGCGCCCCGCCGAACGGGCCGCGGACCCCTGGCTGGCCCGGGCCGGGCTCGCCGACTTCGCCGACGGCTACCCGCACCAGCTCTCCGGCGGCATGCGCCAGCGCCTCGCGATGGTCCGGGCCTTCGCCACCGGCAGCCCCGTCCTGCTGATGGACGAACCCTTCGGCTCCCTCGACCCGCTGACCCGGCGGCTGATGCGCGAGCACCTGCTGGAGCTGTGGCAGGAGGAGCGCAAGACCGTCGTCCTGGTCACCCACTCCCTCGACGAGGCGCTGCTCCTCGGCGACCGGGTGCTGGTGATGTCCCCGCGCCCCGGCACCCTGATCGACTCCTTCACGGTGCCCTTCCCCCGGCCGCGCACCCCCGACGTGGAGGACCGCGCCGACTTCGCCCGGCTGCGGGCCCGGATCTGGGAGGCCCTGCGGGCCGCCCCGGCGCGCGAAGGCGGTCACCGGTGACCACGGCCGCGCCCCGCCCCGCCCCCTGCGACGCCGCGGCCGCGGCGGCCCGGGCCGCGGTGCGCCGCGGCCGTCGGGAGTCCGCCGTGGCCGCGGCCCTGGGGGCCGGGGTACCGGCCGCCCTGCTGCTGGGCTGGGAGTCCGCGGCCCGGCTCGGCGCGGTGGACCCGCTGCTCTTCCCCGCCCCCTCGAAGATCGCGCTCCGTCTGGCGGACCTGCTCGGCAGCGGCGAACTCGGCGCGCACCTGGGGGCCACCCTCGCCCGGCTGCTGCCCGGTTACGCGCTGGGCGCGCTGGCGGGCGTACTGGTGGGCCTCGCGATGGGGGCCTCCCGGCACACCCGGGCCGCGCTCGGGCCGCTGTTCGCCGCGCTGTACTCCGTACCGAAGATCGCCACGCTGCCGCTGCTGCTGCTCGTCTTCGGGCTCACCGAAACCCCCAAGGTGCTGTCCGTCGCGATCACCGTCTTCTTCGTCCTCCAGATCAACACCACCGCCGGGGTGCGCCAGATCGACCCGCGCGCCCTGGAGACCGCCCGCGCCTACGGGGCCCGGGGGCCGCGGCTGCTACGCCTGGTGCTGCTGCCGGGAGCCTGCCCGGCGGTGCTGACCGGGCTGCGGACCGCGGCCGGGCTCGGGGTGGTCGTGGTGGTGGCCGTCGAGTTCGTCGCCTCCGAGAGCGGGCTGGGGTTCCTGATCTGGAACTCCTGGACCCTCTTCCAGCCCGAGCGGATGTACGCCGGGATCATCGCGGTCGCGGTGCTCGGCACGGCGTTCTCGGCCCTGCTCGCCCTGGCCGAGCGGGTGGTGATGCCCTGGCGCCGCGGGCGGGACCGGGGCGCCGCGTGAGCCGCCCCGGCCCCGGCCCCCGACGTGACCCCCGATGTGACCCTCACGCTCGACCTCACCTTGAGAAGGAACGATTCACCATGCGCCGCCGCGGTCTGCCCCTCCTCGCCCTCACCACCGTCACCGCCCTCCTCGCGGCCACCGCCGCCTGCCAGCGCGCCAGCCCCGCCGCCGCGGGCCCCGTCCGCGTGCGGGTGGCCCACGTCCCCTCCACCCTCTTCGCCCCGCTCTACGTGGCCGAGGCCAAGGGGTACTTCGAGGACGCCGGGCTCGCCGTCGAGCTGAACAAGGTCAAGACGGGCCAGGACGCCGTGCCGCTGGCCGGCACCGGGAAGGTCGACGCGGTCGCCGCGGGCTTCTCGGCCGGGCTGTTCAACGCCATGGCCAAGGGGGTCGAGGTGAAGGTGGCCGCCTCCATGGGCGGCTCCACCGGAGCACACCCCTCGCCCACCACCCTCGAAGGGTCCCGGCTGCTGGCGGACTCCGGGGAGCTGACCCGGCCCGAGGACCTGCGCGGACGCAAGGTGGCCGTGGCGGGCGGCGGGGGAGCGGCCGGCGGCTACCAACTGGACGCGACCCTGCGCTCGGTCGGGCTGACGGTCAAGGACGTCACTGTCGTCAACGTCGCCATCCCGGACATGAAGAACGCCCTGGCGAACGGCGGGGTCGACGCGGCCATGGCACCGGCCCCCTTCACCACCGCCATGGAGGCGGACGGCACCGCCAAGCCCCTCGCCGTCCCGCCGCCCGGCACCACCGCGAGCGGACTCGTCCTCGGTTCCCGGTTCGACGGCACCCCCGGCGCCGCGAAGTTCCTGACCGCCCTGCGCCGGGCGGCGGCCGACCTCCAGGGCGACGGCGCGAAGAGCGAGGAGGTCCTGGCCGCCCTGTCCCGGGCCACCGGCCAGAGCATCGAGGTCCTGCGCGCCACCCCGCCCTACCGGTGGACCCCCGACCTGGCCCCCGACGCCGACCAGCTCACCGCCCAACAGCGCGCCTACGACACCGCGGGCCTCCTGGAATCCGCCCCCCTCCCCCCGGAGCGGCTCGTCGCCAGGACGACCGGCTGAGGCTGCCGGCCGCCGGAGCGGCGCGGCCCCGGATCAGACCAGGGCGTCCTGGCGCAGGAGTTCCGTGCGGATCGCGGGGAGGTCGTGGGCCGGGCCGCCCCGGGCGGCGAGGGCCGCGGCGACGCCCGCCGCGTGTCCCGTGGCGAAGGCGGTGCCCATGACCCGCAGGGAGGTGAAGGCGTCGTCGTCGGACCCGGTCAGCCGCCCGGCGGCCCAGAGGTTCTCCCGGTCCACCGAACAGATCGCCCCGTAGGGGATGTCGTACCAGCCGCGGCCCGCGATGGGCTCGTAGCGGGTCACGCCCGGCCCCTCGTGGTCCTCGATCGGCCAACCGCAGCGGGCGATGGACTCATGCGGGCGCTTGCGGGCCGAGCGCACGTCGTCCCCCGTGACCACCTCGCGGGCGGCGATCCGGCGGCCCTCGCGGATGCCCAGCTGGGGGCCGGTCGCCACCAGGTACGCCCCCGACCAACCCGCCAGACCCGCCCGCAGGGCGTCGAGGTAGTCCCGGGCCTGCCGCCGGGCCCCGGTCTCGGCCCGGGTCAGCGCCACCGGGTCGAGGGTGTCGACGTGCTCGTCGACCAGCAGGGAGAGCACCTCTCCCGTCACGGGCAACCGGGCGAGCACGCCCCGGTCCCGGGGCAACGTGCGGCCGGTCACCGCGTTGTGCGCCGCGATCGCGGCCGCCGTGCCCTCCCGGGAGAGGTCCGCGTCCGGGCGGACCCCGCCGATCCGGCTGACCAGGGTGCTGGTCTGCCGGGCCGTGACCGGAGCCACCACGACCCCGGCCCCGGCGAGGGCCGAGAAGGAGCCGCAGCCGCTCGCGTCGACGAAGGACCGGCCCCGGACCCGGTGGCGACCGGCCGGATCGGCCACCTCCACCTCGCGCACCCGCCCGCCCGCGCTGCGGGCGGCGACCACCCGGCTGTGCAGCCGTACGTCGACGGCGGAGGCGGCGAGTTCCTCGTCCAGGACCGCCTTGGTGATCTCCACGTCCAGCAGCACGAAGCTGTTCCCGGACCAGGGGAAGCCGGAGTCCCAGGAGCCGCCCGCCGCGTGCAGGCGGCGCAGGATGCCGGCGCCGACGCCCGCCACCACGCGCTCGCGGCGCTGGTCGGTGAACCCGCAGTAGATGGCCACGCCGGAAGCGGTGGCGGCGCCGCCGAGGAAGCCGTACGCCTCGATCAGCCGGGTCCGGGCACCGGCCCGGGCGGCGCCCAACGCCGCGGCCACGCCCGCCGATCCACCGCCGACCACGACGACGTCGAACTCCTCGGTGGGCAGGGGGGCGCTGTGCACGGTGGTGGTGTCGCTCTCTCATCGGGCCGGGTCGGGTGGTGTTCCCATCGTCCGCGGCCCGCGGGTCCGGCGAACTCGCCCAAGGGACACTCCGCGTCGCCGAAAGAGGGCTTCCGCCCCCGGTTCAGCGGCCGGCGCCGCAGTGCGCGAGGTCGCTCTCGGCCAGGGGCTTGCCCTCGGGGGTGACGTAGGTGACCCACAGGACCATGTCCTCGCTCCCCTCGTTGCGGCCTTCGTGGACGTAGCCGCTGCCCTCGACGACGGAGTCGCCGGCGCGGTAGACGCGCACCCCGCCTTCGTGGTCGGGCGCGTAGTGAGTCAGCGTTCCGGACTTCACGACGGCGATCAACTGCCCGTAGTGGCAGTGCCGGCCGGTGCTGCCGCCCGGCGGCAGGGTGATCTCGCGGAAGTTGACCTGCACCGGTTCCTTCACGGACACGTCGAGGGGGCCGTCCTGGCGGCCCTGCGCGATCTCCTTCACCACGGGAGCCGGCCCCGCGCCGGGCGCCCCGGCGGATGCCGTGGCTCCCGTGGCGGTGAGGACGACCGTGACGGCGGCAGCCGTCCCGACCAGGACACGGGACGGCTTGCGCACGGGCGTTCTCCTTCGATCACGGTGCATGGCGATCCGTGTGCGGCGGCAGGGACGGCTGCCGCCGCCGGACGCGTTCCATCGTGTAGAAGGGCCGCCCGGTGCAGCAGGGCCGAAGGTCACCGGTCGGCCGGGACCACCGGCCCGGCCGTGCACCCCGCGTCCCGTCAGTGGCGGCCCGCCGACTCGGGGGTGCGCGGCGCCTCGTCCACGGCGGTCGGTGCCGCCCGGTCGTCGACGGGGTCCGGCGCGGTGGAGGGCCGCTCCGCCCAGAAGGCGCCCGACGCCGCGCGCCGCGCGAGCATCAGCAGCACTCCCGCGAGGCCCAGGCCGAGCGCGATGACCAAGGGGGGACCGAGCCCGAACCAGGAGGCGCCACCGGCGGAGTTGGCGGGGTCCGCCATGTCGGCGACGGACTCGCCGAGCAGCCACAGCAGCAGCCCCGCGCCGAGGAGCGGACCGGCGCCGATGAAGAGGAACTCGCGCACCCCGTCGGTCAGTCGCCGCCGGTGGTAGACCGCGCAGGCGATGCCGGTGAGGGCGTAGTAGAAGGCGATCAGCAGGGACAGGGCGGTCAGGGAGTCGGCGAGGGCGTTCTCGCTGATCCGGCGGATGACCAGGTACCAGACGGTCGCCGCGGCGGCGACCCACCAGGTGCTGACCGCGGGCGTCCGGTGGCGCGGGTGGATCCGGCCGAAGCTGCTGGGCAGGGCCTGCCTGCGGGCCATCGACAGGGCGGTGCGGGAGGCCGGGATGATCGTCGTCTGGGTCGAGGCGAGCGCCGAGGTGGCGACGGCGAGCAGGACGATCCAGTCCCAGCCGCCGAGGGCCTCCCGGGCGAGCGAGGCGAACACGGCCTCCTCGTCGTCGGCGTGCGCGGCCAGGTACCCCGTACCGGCGAAGGCGACGACCGCGAAGGCCACGGACACGTAGGTGGCCAGGAGGACGACGGTGGACCAGATCCCCGCCCGGCCCGGGGCGGAGGCGGAGTCCTTGGTCTCCTCGGTCAGGTTGACGGCCGATTCCCACCCCCAGTACACGAAGACGCCCAGGAGCAGACCGCCCGTCAGCGCCGAGCCGCCCGCCCCGAAGGGATCCAGCCACTCGACGGAGGGCCGGACCGCGTCCGGGGAGCCCGTGGCGGCGTAGACCCGGTAGAGGGCGACCCCGGCGAAGACGAACAGGCACAGGGTCTGGAGCAGCACCAGGACGTTCTGCAACCGGGCCGCGGCCTGCGTGTCCCGTACGCACAGGGCCGACATCACCAGGATCACCAGGACGGTGAGCACCTCCCGGACCAGCGTGTCGCCCGCCAGTCCCTCCAGGCCGACGGCCAACAGGCCGAAGCGCACGGCCACGTCGGCGAGCGAGCCGACCACCAGGACGCCGGTCATCGTGATCGCCCAGCCGCCGAGCCAGCCCGCGGTGGGACCGAGGGCCCGCGTCACCCACGAGAAGGTGGTGCCGCAGTCCGGATCGCTGCGGTTCAGGTAGTGGAAGGCCGAGGCGATGAGCACCATCGGGACGAAGGACGCGAGCATCACCCCGGGGGCGTGGACGCCGACCAGGGCCACGATCGGCCCGATCACGGCGGCCAGCGAGTACGCCGGTGAGGTGGCGTTCAGCCCGATGGCGAGGGCGTCGACGAAGCCGATCGCGTTGGGTCTGAGCGTGGCGGCGGGCGTCCCCGGGGTGTCTTCGACCATGGTCCCTCACTGGTGCGGTGTCGTACTGCGGTGCGGCGTGCGCGACCACGTGGGCCGTGGCGGCGCACGTGAACGTGGCGTGAATGCGATGAGGAAACCCGTGCGTCGCGCAACGGGTCAATGGTGTTGGCGTAAGGAGCGGCGCGCGGCGCCGACCGCTCAGCCCCGGGCCCCGCCCGGGAGCTGCCGCTCGGCGCTCTCCAGCAGCATCTCCAGCGCGCCCGGGTAGGCGCTGTGCGGCATCCGCTCGGCCAGCAGCCCCGCGGTGGCCGCGATGTTCGGGTAGGTCTCCGCGGGGAGCCGGGCGTACGTCGACTCCCACATCTCCTCGTCGGAGGCGCGGGCCTTCTCGGTCAGCGCGAGGGATCCCGCGTCCAGCGCCGAGAAGGCCAGGCACTGGTCGATGTAGGCGTGGTAGATCCGCACGGCGTCCGCGTTGGGGAAGCCCGCCCCGCGCAGGCTCCCGAGCACCGCCTCGTCGGCGGCGATCTCCCGGGGGCGGCCGGTCACCCGGCTCGCGGTCAACAGCGCGGCCTGCGGATGGGCGAGGTAGGCGGCGTGGATCCGCAGCCCGAGGGAGCGCAGGTCCTCGCGCCACCGCCCGGTGGCGGCCCAGCCGTCCAGCGCGCGGCCGATCAGCTCGTCGCCGATGGCCAGGGTGAGCCCGTCCATGCCGTCGAAGTACCGGTAGAGGGTGCTGGGATCGGCGCCCAGCGCCGCGCCGAGCCGCCGGGCGGACAGGCCCGCGCTGCCGTGCTCGCGCACCATCCGCAGCGCCGTCTCGACGATCAGCCGCTCGGAGAGCACCGTCCCCTGCCGGGTCGGGCGCCGCCGCCTGCGCGACTCCTCCGGAACCACGTTCTTCGCCATCGCCGCGCCTTTGCCCCTGGTCAGCCGCCGCCGTCCTTATGCCAACACCATTGACCTTACATCGGAGCGCCGGGTTCCATCAGCCCCCGGAGGCACCGGCCTCCTGGAGAAAGGACCTCGTCATGCGTGTTCTGCTCGTGGGTGCGGGCGGTGTCGGCAGCGCGATCGTCAAGATCGCCGCCCGCCGCGGATTCTTCGACCACTTCGTGGTCGCCGACTACGACCCGGCCCGCGCCCGGGCCGCCGTCGCGGCGCTGGGCGAGGAGGAGCGGCGCTTCAGCGCCTGCCGGGTCGACGCCTCCGACGAGGCCGCGGTCGCCCGGTTGCTCACCGAGCGCGGCTGCGACGTCCTGATGAACGCCACCGACCCGCGCTTCGTGATGCCGCTGTTCAACGCCGCGCTCGCGGCGGGCAGCCACTACGTCGACATGGCCATGTCCCTGTCGCGGCCGCACCCCGACGACCCGTACGGCACCTGCGGGGTCAAGCTCGGCGACGAGCAGTTCGAACGGGCCGGGGAATGGGCCGGGTCGGGCCGCCTCGCGCTGGTCGGGATGGGCGTCGAGCCCGGGCTCTCGGACGTCTTCGCCCGCTACGCCGCCGACGAACTCTTCGACGAGATCGACGAGATCGGCATCCGCGACGGCGCCGACCTGGCCGTCGAGGGCTACGACTTCGCCCCGTCCTTCAACATCTGGACGACGATCGAGGAGTGCCTGAACCCGCCCGTCGTGTACGAGCGCGAGCGCGGCTGGTTCACCACCGCGCCCTTCAGCGAGCCCGAGGTCTTCGACTTCCCCGAGGGGATCGGCCCCGTCGAGTGCGTCAACGTCGAGCACGAGGAGGTGCTGCTGGTCCCGCGCTGGGTCGGAGCCCGCCGGGTCACCTTCAAGTACGGCCTCGGCGACGACTTCATCGGCAAGCTGCGGACCCTGCACGCGCTGGGCCTCGACTCCACCGAGCCGGTCACGGTCCGCGGCGCGGACGGCGCCCCGGTGCGGGTCTCGCCGCGCGACGTGGTCGCCGCCTGCCTGCCGGACCCCGCCACGCTGGGCGACCGGATGACCGGCAAGACCTGCGCCGGCACCTGGGTCAAGGGCACCAAGGACGGCCGGCCCCGCGAGGTCTACCTCTACCACGTGGTCGACAACCAGTGGTCGATGAAGGAGTACGGCTCCCAGGCCGTGGTCTGGCAGACCGCCGTGAACCCGGTCGTCGCCCTCGAACTGCTCGCGGACGGCGCCTGGTCCGGATCCGGCGTACTGGGCCCCGAGGCGCTCGCCCCGCGCCCCTTCCTCGACCTCCTCACCGCCTACGGCTCCCCGTGGGGCATCCGCGAACAGGACCCGGACGCGGGCGAACACCACTGACCCCGCCGGGGCGGTACCGCGCCCCTCCGGCGTTCGAGGAGCAGGGTTCGGGGCGCAGCCCCGAGACGCCCACCGCAGCCCGCCCTCCCCCCCGCCCGCAGGGGCCTTACGGCACTGACGATGCCTCAAGGCCCTTGCGGGCCGGCGGCCGCGCTACCGCGACGCCCGTACGGAGAACTCGTTGCCGTCCGGGTCGGCCAGGCGGACGGGGGCGTCCCCGTCACCGGTCGGGGCGGGGTCGATCCGGGTCGCGCCGAGGCCCAGGAGCCGGGCGACCTCGCCCGGCAGGTCCTCGCCCGCCGGTACGGCCAGTTCGAAGCGGACCCGGATCCGACCCGCCTTCGGCGCCACCGGCGGGCCGCCCCACGTGATCTTCGGGCCGCCGTGCGGCGAGCGGATCGCGGTCTCCTCGTCCTGGTCCCAGACCAACGGCCACCCCAGCGCCTTGCTCCAGAAGTAGCCGACCTCCTGCGAGCCGTCGCAGGCCAGCGCCCCGAGGAAGCTGTTGCCCGGCTCGAGCACGCAGAACTCGTTGCCCTCGGGGTCGGCGAGCACGACGTGCCCCTCCTCCGGGAGCTGGCCGACGTCGATGTGCCGGCCGCCGTGTCCCAGTGCCGCGTCCACCGTCCCCTGCTGCGCCTGCGCGGAGGCGCTCGTCAGGTCGAAGTGCATCCTGTTCTGCTCGATCTTCGGCTCCTGGCTCGCCACGAAGCGGAGCCGGAAGCCGGTGTCGTCCGAGGGCACCAGCGCGACGCCGTCCCGCGCGTCGTCGCTCATCTCCCACCCGAGGACACCGGCCCAGAACCGGGCCACCCGCAGCGGCTGGCCCGCATCGAAACTCACCGCGAACAATTGAGACGTCATTTCGCGGAGCCTAAGCGCGCCCCCGCCCTCCCCGCCAAGCATTATCGGGACGAAACGCCGCTCGGCCCCACCGCGCTGACTACGCGGCGCGGTCGTTGCGCAGAGCCGGGATGAGCCAGGGGTGCACCGGGAGCAGGTTCGGTACCACCTGCCAGCCGTTGACGATCCAGACCAGCCGCCAGTACCGGTCCACCACGGGATCGTGTGCCTCGTCGAACCGCCGGGCCATCCAGTCCCGGAATTCCCGGTCCGGGGTGCGCCCGAACACCTCGGCGAAACGGTGCACGAGGTCGTCGACGAGGGGTGCGATCCCGTCGCCGAGCGGGTCGATGCCCGACTCCACGGCCTCGGCCACCTTCTGGCGGGTGAACTCCATCAGTTCCTCGCCCGCTTCGCTCTCGATGCCGGGCGCCTTCCCGCCGGTTCGCCCGAGCGTCGTCCGGCGCATCCGGGCCCGGAAGTCCTCGTCGCCGACCAGCTCGGCGAGCTCGACCCACGCGGCGATCTGCTCGACGGACGGGTCGTCGGGCAGGGTGGGAGTGGCGGCGCGGACCATGGCCACCGCGGCCGGGTCGGCATCCACCGTGCCGAACGCGTCCTCCACGAAATCGTCGATCAGACGTCGGCGTTCCTCGCCGGACAACCGTGTGAGCCTGTGCACGAGCTTGATCTCCTCTGGATCGGACCCGCGTCCGGCCGCGACTCGCAGAACGCTCCGACGCAGTCGCAGCAGCCGGATCTGGACGTCGACGGCGTCGGCGTGCGCCGCGGCGACGTCCGCCACCGAGAGCTCGCGGTCCAGTACCCGTCGCACCGTGGCCAGGTCCAGGCCCAGCTCGCGCAGTGTGCGCAGGAGTTCCAGACGGAGCAGTGCGTCGAGGTCGTAGAGCCGATGTCCGGCGGGACTTCGGGTGGTCGGCGTCACCACCCCCGCATCGGAGTAGAACCGGATGGTCCGCACGGACAGGCCGGTCCGCCGGGAAAGCTCCCCGATCGAGCAGAGGGTCGTCACGTTCATGCCCCCACTCTGCTGTCTCCAGTCGGTGGAGCCGCAAGGGAGACCCCGGCACGATCCGAACGGGACGGGCTAGGGCGCGGCGGTCGGGGGAGTTTCCGGTTTCGAGTGGAGGACCGCGCGGGCCTGGTCCGCGGCGCGGGCGATGCTCTCGGAGACGAAGTCGACGAAGCGGGCGATGTTCTCCAGGCGGGCCGCGGCCGGGGTGCCGGGGCCGAGGACGCCGACGCCCTGGCGGGCGATCTCGCCGAGGTGGGCGGTGGCGCGGGCGCTGGCCATCGTGGACTGGTAGAGGACGTCGTCGTCGACGACGTACCGCTCGCGGCGGCGCTCGTCGCGCTCCCGGCGGATGAGGCCCTGGCTCTCGAGGAACGCGATCGCCTTGGAGATGGACGCCGGGCTGACGTCGAGGCGCGCGGCGAGTTCGGCGGCGGTGAGGCTGCCGACGTCGGTGGTGTAGAGGGCGGCCAGCACCCGGGCCGTCATCGTGGGCAGGCCCGACTGCATGAAGACGGTGGCGAACACCTCCTCGTACGCGCGCACGGCCTCGGTGTCGCGGCCGTGGGCCTGCGGCGCCGCCTTCGGGTCGCGCGGCGCGCTCTGCCCGCGCCGGTGCGCGCGGCGTTCGGTGGCGCGGTGGGCGAGGTCGGCGCGGTAGGTGGTGGGGCCGCCGTTGCGCATGACCTCGCGGGTGACCGTCGACGTCGGGCGGTCCAGACGCCTGGCGATCTCCGCGTAGGCGAGCCCGTCGGCGAGCCCCAGCGCGATCTGCTGGCGTTCCTGCTGCGTAAGTCTGCCTCCCGGCATCGCGGTCTCCTCCATGGTGTCGTCCCGGTGTGCCGCCAGCATAGCGTTCAGCCTTGGTTCATTGCAACGCGCGAGAGGTGGGTTGTTGCATTGAAAACTGATTCATTGCAATGAAAACTGGCCGCTGAGCTGGTGTTATGTGGATCTGATGCAACGAGTACGTTGCCCAATCCATGAACGCAACGTAGCTTTTCCCATGTCGGAAACAGTGAACGAGCGAAGGAAGACATCATGCAGAAGTTCATCACCACCGCCCCGGTCGCCGCCGTCGTCGAGGTTCCCGCGGGTCGGATCCGGTTCATCGCCGCGGACCGCGCCGACACGACCGTCGAGGTGCTGCCGGCGGACGCGTCGAGCGGGCGTGACGTGAAGGCCGCGGAGCGGATCACGGTCGACTACGCCGAGGGCGTCCTGCGGATCGGCGCCGAGCCGGCGAAGAGCCGGGTGCTGGGCAGCTCCGGTGCGGTCGAGGTGACGGTGCAACTGCCCGCCGGTTCGCGGGTCGAGGCGACGGTGGCCAGCGCGCAGGTGCGGGGCGTGGGGCGGCTGGGCGAGGTCGTCCTCGAGGGGGCGCAGGCCTCGGTCAAGCTGGACGAGACGGCGGGTGCGCGGCTGACGCTGCAGGCCGGCGACGTGTCGCTGGGGCGGCTCGGCGGTCCCGCGGAGATCACCACGGCGAAGGGCGACATCCGGATCGCCGAGGCCGCGGGCGGCCGGGTCGTGCTGCGGACCCAGGCGGGGGAGATCTCGGTGGGCGCGGCGCGCGGGGTCTCGGCCACGCTGGACGCGGAGACCGGCCACGGGCGGATCCGCAACGCGCTGCTGAACAGCGCGGGCGCGGCCGCCGGGCTGGACATCCACGCGAGCACGGCGTACGGCGACATCAGCGCCCACAGCAACTGAGCGCCGCACGTGCGCGACGCCCGCTACGGCGGCCCGGTTCACGAGACCGCGTCGACCGGCTCCGGGTGTTCCGCGGTGAACTGGGCCACGGCGGTGGGCATGAACCCCGCCACCGTCTCGCCCTCGGACGCGGGCAGCGACAGGACGCTGCTGATGACGAGGAGCGAACTCCCCACGCGCACGACGGTCGCGTCGCCGCGTTGGGAGTCGCCCTTGGCCCCCGTCACCCTCGCCTGGACGACGAGGCTCTCGTCCCCGAGCCGGGGCCCCTCGGCGACGACGAAGTCGGCCTTGTCCGCGGGCTCCCCCGGCGCGTGCGGCAGTTCCACGCTCCGGCACCGGCTCACCAGGGCGCGCAGATCCAGCATGGCCCGGGTCGCGCCGCTGCCGCCGAAGGAGTAGAGCGTCTCCCGGCCGGGTATGACGCCGCCCCCGGCGGAGCGTCCACCGCTGAAGGCGGCGCGGGCGGAGGCGCCCGACGCCCCCGTGCTCGCGTCCACGACGCTCTGCCCGTCGATCAGGTCCGTGCAGGGCGACGGGGACGCCGGGGCGGGAGCCTGGGCGGAACCCTGCGGCCGGTCGTCGACGGGATCCGCCACGGAGGTCCAGCCGTAGGGCAGGGCGGCGGGCAGGAGGCGGGTGCGCAGCTCGGCGGCCGACAGCGGTCGCGCCTCGGCGGACACCTTCGACCCCTGGTCCCCGGCGGAACTCCCGCACGCCGTCAACGACACGAGCGACGCGAGCGACACACATCCGGCCACACACCGGAACTTGAGGTTCCGCACCTCGACACCTTCCACCCCGAGTGATCAAATCGCCCGAAGGTAACAGGCCCGCGGGCCTTCGACAAACGTCTCCGCAGGCCGTGACCGCGTGACTCCGCGTGTACTGCGTTCGGGTGCGCGTTCACCCGGTCGAGTCAACAAGCGCGTCACCCGCGCACCGCGCGCCGGTGGACGGGAGAAGATCGGCCCGTACCGCGGCGAAGTGTCCGCGGACGTGAACAAGAGGGAATCGGCACATGGCTCAGGGCGCGGTCAAGTGGTTCAACGCTGAGAAGGGCTTCGGCTTCATCGAGCAGGACGGGGGAGGCCCCGACGTCTTCGTGCACTACTCCGAGATCGCGGGCAACGGGTACAAGAGCCTGGAGGAGGGCCAGCGGGTCGAGTTCGAGATCGGACAGGGTCAGAAGGGTCCGCAGGCCCAGCAGGTCCACGCCCTCTGATCCGGATCCGGATCCCGATGTCGTAGGTCGGGCCCGCGTCAGCGGGCCCGCGCCGGTGCGCTCGGCGCCCGGTCAGTCGGCGAGGCCGTTGTCCCACACCCAGGCCGCGATGCCGACCCGGTTGCGGGAGTCGAGCTTGCGCTGGATGTTGGCGACATGGGTCTTGGCGGTCCCGGCGGAGATGAAGAGTTCGGTCCCGATCTCCGCGTTGGTGAAGCCCTTGGCCACCAGCCGGGCGATCTCCGTCTCGCGCTCCGTCAACGCCTCGACCGGCCGACCCGCCTCCGGCCGCGCGGGCCGGTGCAGGTGCTTGAGCAGACGCACCGTCAGTGACGGGCTGATCAGGGTGTCGCCCGCCATCGCGGCGCGCACCGCCTCGATGAGCAGCGTCGTTCCCGACCGCTTCAGCATGAACCCGCAGGCGCCGTTGCGCAGCGCGGTGTGCACGTACTCGTCGAGGTCGAAGGTGGTGACGACGACCACCCGCACGGGCTCCTCGACCCGGGGGCCGGCGAGCCGCCGCGTCACCTCCAGTCCGTCGAGGCGCGGCATGCGGATGTCGGCGAGCACGACGTCCGGCTTCAACTCCGCCGCGAGGGCGAGGGCTTGGACGCCGTCGGCGGCTTCGCCGACGACCTCCATGTCCGGCTGGCTGTTCAGGATCAGACGGAAGCCGGTGCGGACGGCCTCCTGATCGTCGGCGAGAAGGATGCGGATCGTCACGTCCAGCACCGTAGTCGAGGGCGCCGGACGGCGATCTATCCCGATCGGCAGATGTGCCGCCGCCCCCGCTCCGAAACCCTGGGAACACGACGAAAGCGACCGTCGGGGTCGGCGCGGAGGGGAACGGGGCGATGGCGGACACCATGAGGACCGAGAGCGAAGAGCGAGCGGTACCCGGCCCGGCGCCGGTGCGGCGCTGGTGGTCGAGATGGCCCGACTGGGCGGGCTACCCGGCCGCGTTGTGGTCGCTGCTCTACGGGGCCGCCGGTGTGTACTGGGCCCTGGGCGGGGACGGGTATCCGTTCGCGCAGGCCGTCCCGGAGCGCTCCGCGGGATCGATGCTGGAGCCGAGCCGGGCCGTGGTCGTCGCGCCCGTCATAGCGGTCGTCGGGCTGGTGGGCGCCGCCGTGGGCCTGCTGATGGCGCGCCGCCGGATCCCCGTGGGGCTGCACCGGCTCGTGGTGGCCTTCGGCTGGACGCAGGCCGTCGTGCTCGCCCTGATCCTGCCGGACTACACGCTGCTGGCGCTGGTCGTCTTCGCCCCGCTGTTCCTGGTGTTCGCCTTCACGGGAGTACCGGGCGCCCAGGACGGCATGGGCGACGTCCTCTTCTGGCACCGGGACAACCTGATCGTCCTGTTCGTCGGCGGAGTGCTCTGGGCGGCGGCCACCCTCGTGTACCAGCGGCGGGCGCGCGGGCTCTGCGTGCGCTGCGGTCGCGGCGGCCGGGCGGCGGCCTGGACGAGCCCGGAGTCGGCGGCGAGGTGGGGGCGCAAGGCCGTGCTGATCGCCGTGCTCTCCAGCCTCCCGTACGAAGTCACCAGGTTGGCCTGGTACTTCGGTTACCCGCTCGGCATCACCGACGCCTTCCTCAAGGACATGCAGGACACGCCGGGCATGCTGGAGATCGGCCTCGGCCTGGGCATCGCGTCCGTCGGCGGGGCGGTGCTCACCCACGGCCTGGTGCACCGGTGGGGCGAGGTCTGGCCGCGCTGGGTGTGGTTCAAGGCCGGCAGGCCCGTCGCCCTCGCCACGGCGATCGTCCCGGCCCTGCTCGTGTCGCTGGTGCTCGTCCCGGGCGGCGTGATGATGGTCCGGAGCGGGAACCAGCCCGAGGGCTGGGGGACGAACTACCCGGCGATGCCGTGGATCCTCTGGGGCATCGCCCTGGCGGCCGCCACCCTCGCCTACTACCTCCGCCGACGGGGAACGTGCCGGTACTGCGCCCGCGCCTGATCCGGGCCGGACCGCCGACCGGTGGGGGCGCGGTGCGGGCCCCTACCGGTCGGCGCCGGACCCCGCCGCGCTCTGCTCGGCGTCCACCGGCAGTTCGATGCGCAGCCGCCAGCCACCGCTCCCGTACGGACCGGCGGCGAGCGAGCCGCCGAGGGCCTCGACGCGTTCGGTCAGGCCGACCAGCCCGAGGCCGCCGCGCCGGTCGCCGACCTGCGGGGCCGCGCCCGGGGCGCGGGGACCGTCCGTGTTGGTGACCATGACGACCAGCCCGGGCAGCGGACCGCAGGGACCGGCTCCGACGACCACCCGCACGACGGCCTCGGCCGGTGCGTGCCGGCGGATGTTGGTCAGCGCCTCGACGACCGCGCGGTGGGCGGTCCCCGCGACCTCACGGGGGACGAGGGCGGCCGTTCCCGCCGTGAACCCGAAGTCCAGGGCGACGTCCGCGGTGCCCGACGCGGTGAAGCGGGCCACGACGTCGGGAATGTCGGCCAGGCCGTACGAGGCCGGTCGCCCGTCGCCCTCCTCGCTCCCGTCGGCCGCGCGCTCCCCGGCGTCGCGCAGCATGAGCACCGTCCGGTCCAAGGACTTCAACGCCTGCTGACCGGCGGCCTCTATCTGCTCCAGCAACGCCATGACCAGGTGCGGCCGTTCGTCGCCCGAGACCTGCGCGGCCTGCGCGAGCACCACGATCGCGGACACGTCGTGGGCCACGAAGTCGTGCAGGTCCCGGGCGAGTTCGAGGCGCTGGGAGCGGCGCGCGGTCAGGACCGCGTCGATGCGCTGGTCCTCCAGCCACCGCAGGTAGCCGCCGACGGAGCCGGCGCACAGGACGCCGAAGGAGAGGAAGGCGCACTGCCCGACGGCCTCCAGCCAACTGCCGTACTCCTGCGCCCGCAGCACCAGGGTGGAACCGGCCGTGCCCAGCGCGAGCCAGAGCCCCGCCGCCCGCCGCAGCGGCAGGAACCGGGTCACGACGTAGACCAGTCCCAGTACGGCGAGGTACTCGACGGACATCAGCGTCGCGGCGGGGGAGTCCGCCGGGATCGCGCGGCCGGGAAAGGTGAGCAGCGTCCCGATGCCGGAGCAGACGGCCACCGCGGTCGCCGAGACGGCGAGCCGACGCGGGTTGCGGTTGTGCCGGGCGGCCGCCACCAGGGCCGTGACGCACGCCGTCGCCATCGTGACGGAGGAGAGCCAGCCGCCGCCGGGTCCCGCCGCGACCGCCGCGGCCAGGGCGCCCGCCGCGGCCACCGCGCAGAGCGCCCCGGCCGCGCCGGTCAGGGGAGTTCGATACGGCATCGCCGTGACCTCGTCGTTCCTGGAAGGACTTCTCCGGACCGCACCGCCACCGCCGGGAGAGCGCGACGCAGGAGCCGACCGCCGCGCGAACAGCCTACGTACCGCCGACCCGGCACCGCCGCGGCGCATCCCGGGACCGTCGGACGTGACGGACTCCGCGCCGCATCCGACGTCCTCACGATCCAGCTGCCCGAGCCGTACGCCGCGCCCGTCGAGGGCCGTGCGCCCGCGCGACCACGTGGTCGGCCCCGACCCGCTCGCGCACGAGAAGATAATCTTCACCTACGGCCCGGCTCGACCGGCCGGTCGCCCCGGCCACGGCCCGCCCCCGGGTGGAGACGATCGCGCAACACCCCTTAGCACAGAGGACGACGGGATGACCCTCCGTACCAACTCCACCCCGCCCCCCGCCCCGGTGGACGGCGGCCGGTGGTTCCGCCGGTACGCCGCCCGCACCGCCCCGCGCCGCCGACTCCTGGTGCTGCCGCACGCGGGCGGCTCCGCGAGCTTCTACCACGCCTGGGGAACCTCCTTCGACGACGCCACGGAGGTCATGGTCGCCCGCTACCCGGGCCGCCACGACCGGCTCATGGAGCCGTGCGTCGAGACGATGGACGAGCTCGCCGACCAGGTCACCGCCGCCCTCTTGCCCCACCTGGACGTCCCCCTGACGCTCTTCGGGCACAGCATGGGCGCCTCCCTGGCCCACGAGGTCACCCTGCGCCTGGAGCGCGCGCACGGGGTGGTTCCCGCGGCCCTGCACGTCTCCAGCCGCAAGCCCCCGCACCGGCTGGCCCCGCGCCCCCTGCACACCGAGGACGACGACGCGCTGATCGCCGAGGTCCGCCGCCTCGGCGGCACCGAGGACGCCCTGTTGGACGACCCGGACCTGCGCGAGCTGGTACTGCCCGCCATCCGGGGCGACTTCACCATCGTCGGCACCTACGGCCCCCGCGCCGCGACCCCGGTGGGCTGCCCCGTCCACGCCCACATCGGCGACGAGGACCCCTCCACCACCGTCGCGGACATGGGCGCCTGGGCCGACGTCGCCCCCGCCGGGTTCGACCTCCGGGTCCTGCCCGGCGACCACTTCTACCTGACGCGGCAGCACGCGACCCTCACCGCCGCCATCGCGCGCCAACTGGCCACCACCGGCTGACCGTTCCACGGCCGTCACCCGCGCCCCGCCCCCGCCAGGTGGCGGACCAGCGCCAGCGCGGCCAGCACCGCGACGAGCCCGCACACACCCGGCCACCCGGCCCACCCGTAGACGCGCACCCCGAGCCAGGAACCGGCACTGCCGCCCAGATAGGCGCAGGTCATGTAGGCGGTGCCCAGCCTGCTGCGGGCATCGGGGCGCAGGGCGTAGACCCGCGCCTGGTTCGCCACCGCACCGCACTGCATCGCGACGTCCAGCAGCAGCGTGCCCAGCACCAGCGCGCTCAGCCCCGGTACGCCGCCCAGCGCCCCGGCGGCCAGCACCGCGGCCGCGGCGAGGACCGCCAGCAGGCAGCCGAGGTTCACCGGGTCCGGACCGCGCCGGTCCACCAGCCGCCCGGCCAGCGGGGTGGCGCACATGGTCGCGCCCCCGACCAGCGCGAGCAGCCCCACCACCTGGGCGCCGGCCCCGTAGACCGGACCGCTCAGCAGCAGCGCCAGGCACGTCCACACCGCCGAGAAACCGGCGAAGACCGTCGCCTGGTAGCAGCAGGACCGGCGCAGCTCCGGCTCGGTGCGCAGCAGGCGCAGGGCCCCGGCCAGCAGCGCCGGGTACGGCTGGCGCGGGGGCGGGGCGACGACGGGCACGGCGCGGGCCGCCACCGCCGCGAGCAGCAGGGTCAGCGCCGCGGCCGCCAGGTAGGGGACGCGCCACCCCAGCCACTCGCCCAGCGCACCGCTGAAGGCCCGGGCCAGCAGCATGCCGCCGATCGACCCGCTCAGCAGGGTGCCGATCACCGCTCCGCGGCGCTCCGCGCCCACCAGCGCCACCGCCAGCGGGCCGACGACCTGCGCGGCCACGGTGGTGAGGCCGACCAGCGCGCTCGCGACGACGAGCACCGGCAGGTTCGGTGCGCAGCCGGCGAGCAGCAGGGCCGGGCCCGTCAGCGCGAGCAGCACGACCAGCAGGCTGCGGTGGCGCAGCCGGTCGCCCAGGGGCACCAGCAGGAACATGCCCGCCGTGTAGCCGACCTGCGTGGCGGTCACCGCCAGCGCGGCCGACCCGGGCGGGACGTGCAGGCCCGCGGCGATCAGCGGCACGATCGCCTGCGGGAAGTAGACGTTGCCCACGGCCACCGCGCAGGTCAGGGCCAGGAGCAGCGTCGTGCGGGGGCCGAGGGCGGTGTCCCGCCGCTCCGTCAGGTGCGTCATGCGTCGAAGTCCACGGCAGCGGCGGCCCGTTGCCAATCGATGTAGCGTGGGCCTTAATGATCAGCTTCGTGCTCGGCGTCGAGGACCTCGCGGACACCCGCTTCGCCCTGTCGCCCCTGCACGAGAGCGTGGTCAGCCTGCGGGTGCTCCAGGACCCGGGCCTGTCCGCGCTGCACCTGCCGTGGCGCCGATCGGTCCTCGCCCGACTCGGCGCCCTCGACACCGACCTGTTGATGTCCCTGGTCTCGCCCCGGCGCACCCTCCCCGACTTCCTGACCCCGCGGCCCACCTCCTTCGCCCCGACCTTCGCCGAGGAGCTGGCCGCCGTCCGGCGGACCTCCCCCCGGACGGTCCGCCGCGACCTGCTCGCCGCGCACGCGCCGGACCCGCTGCCCGCGCCCCTGCGCGCCGCCGCCGCCCCCGACGACGCGCCCGTCACCGCGCTGCGCGACGACCTCTGCGCGCTGTTGCGGCAGTACTGGGAGATCGCCGTCGAGCCGATCTGGCCGCAGCTGCGGCTGCTCCTGGAAGCCGACATGACCTACCGCGCCCGCCGACTGGCCATCGGGGGAGCCCGCTCGCTGTTCGCGGACATGCACCCGAACCTCCGGTGGCACGGCGGCGCCCTGCACATCGACCGGATGATCGGCGAGCACCGCGTCACGGCGTCCGGCCAGGGCCTCCTGCTCCTGCCGTCGGCCTTCGCCCACAAACCCGCGCCCCCGGTCAGCCCGGACGAACCGCCCGTCCTGTCCTACCCGAGCCGAGGACTGGCCACCTTGTGGACCGCGGCGCCCGCCCCGGCCCCCGCCGCCCTGGCCGAGCTGCTCGGCGCCACCAAGGCACGGCTGCTCGCGCTCCTGGACGAGCCACTGGCCACGGTCGAGATCGCCCGCCGCCTGCGCGTCACCCCGAGCGCCGTGTCCCAGCAGCTGCGGGTGCTGCACGCCACGGGCCTCCTGGTCCGGGCCCGCGACGGACGCCAGGTCCTCTACCGGCGGAGCCCCCTGGGCGACCGCCTCCTCGGCCGGTAGCCGGACCCGGCAGGTCGAAGCCGTTCCCGCAGGCCCGGCGTGGGCAGGATGAATGCCTCACGGTCCGGCGGCGGCCGGTGGCTCGGGACGACGGAAGGGCGGGCGACGTGGCCGAGGGACAGGACTGGGAACGGCGCAACGAGGCGGCGTACGGCACGGTGGCGTGGCGCAGGGCCGTGCTGAACTGCGGCGCGCTCGTGGTGTGGCACACCGGCTTCGACAACCGGACCCCGCCCGGCCCGAGGGGCCCGCGGCCGGGCCGCCCGGACGCGCCGGGCGCCGCCGAGTTCACCTCGCGGTGGATGCCCGTCGTCGCGCTCCTCGCGCTCGCGGCGTGCCGCGCCGCCCGCGAGGCGGACGTCCTGGTCGACGACGTCGAGCTGCTCGGACTCTTCGGCTGGGTCGGCGGCCCGCGCACCGGCAGCCTGTACCGGGGACCACTGGAGACCGGCGAGCCGCGCGGGCGCACCGAGGCGGGCTGGCGCGCGCTCGTCGGCGGCAGCGAGCGCGGGAGCCGGGCCCGCGAGGTCCTCGCCGCCCACGTCACGGCGCACCTGGCCGAGGAGCACGCGGAGCACGACGCGTACGACGAGCACGCCCGGCACGACGAGCACGCCGGACACGACCGGCACGACGAGCGGACCCGGGACCGCGCCGCACCCCTGCCGCTGCTCCTCGGCGACCGGGCCCGCACGGTGCGCGCGGCCGGGGTCGCGGACCTGGCGCCGCAGTGGGCGGGCGACGTGGCCGGGGCCCGTACCCGGATCGAGCGGCTCGACGCGGCCCTGCGCGCCGGCCTGTGGACCCCGACCCCCGAGCACCGCGCGTACGCGCTGATCCTGCACCGCACCCTGGTCGCGCCCCCCGACTACCCGGGCCTGCCCGAGGGGAGCGCGGGCCCGGCCTGGGTGCAGCGCGTGCTGCGGATGCCCCACGTCCACGCGACGGTGGTCACCCTCACCGACCTGCCCGCCTTCGCCCGGTTCGGCCCGGCGGGCCCGGCCGAGGACCCGCTGGCCGAAGCCGTCGGCGCCGTCGCGCACGACGCCGTGCACTCGCTGGTGGGGACGGCGGACGACCTCGAAAGGCTGTGGGCGGCCCGCCCGCCGGACCTGCCGGTGGCCCTGTGGGAGCGGGCGCACCTGCCCGCACCGGTCCGCGCGCAGGTCGTGGCCGTCGAGCAGGTGACGCACGAGCTGGCCATGGTCCTCTTCGACATCGCCCACCCCGACGCCGACCGGTGACCCCGACCGGTGACGCCGGGGCGGTCACCGGCGGGGGCGGACCTCAGGCGCGCAGCCGCGCCGCCACGAGGGCGTCCTTGACCTCCCGCACCACGCGGGCCGCGTCCGCGGCGTCGTTCACCACGTCGGTGTTGTTCATGTCGACCACGAGGACGTCGCTGGCCGAGTAGTGCTCGTGCACCCAGGCGTCGTAGCCGGACCACAGGGTCCGGTAGTAGGCGACGAGGCCCTCGTCCTGCTCGAAGTCGCGCCCCCGCAGCCCGATGCGGTGCAGCACCGTCTCGAAGTCCGCCTTGAGGTAGACCATGAGGTCGGGGGCCTTGCGGTAGGGCAGGCCGTCGATCTCGCGCATCATCTCGTGGAGCAGGCCCTCGTACACGCGCATCTCGAGGGAGCTGATCCGGCCGAGGTCGTGGTTGACCTTGGCGAAGTACCAGTCCTCGTAGATCGAGCGGTCGAGGACGTTGTCGCCCTGCTTGTACGCCTCCTTGATCGCGGCGAAGCGCGTCTGCAAGAAGTAGAGCTGGAGCAGGAAGGGGTAGCGCTTGGCCTGGATCTCCTCGGGGCTCGCCGTGTAGAAGAGCGGGAGGATCGGGTTGTCGTCCACGCTCTCGTAGAAGACCTGGCTGCCGAGCTCCTTGGCGAGGAGCTCGGCCACGCTCGTCTTGCCGATCCCGATCATGCCTCCGACGCAGATCACTGCCATACCTCACTTCTCCCTGGGGGGTCTTGCTCGCGGTGGGCGGGCCGGCGGGATGCCCGGGCCCACAAGGACGCGTGCCGGCGGTCGCCGCCGATCCCCCGTGATCCTCGTGATCAGCCTTCGTGATCAGCGCCCCGCGGCCGCGTCCGGTCCGGCCCCGAAGTGGTCCGCCGACGGGCCACCGCCTCGCGGCCGCCTTGAAGCATAGATGAGGATTCGGCCAGGTCGGCCGGGCCCCGGCGCCCCCACCGACACCCCCCGCCGCCACCCCGTACGGGCGGCACGGACCACAAGATCCGTACCGTATGATTGATCTTGAGCTCGTCGCCCTCACCGGCGATCGGCCCGGCGTTGGTGGTCCAAGGAAAGGCACCCCACTTCCTGTGGGGGGATGCAGGTGCAAGGCCTGCCCAGCGCTCGACGAGGTCCCGTCCCCTTCGTAAGAGAAGGGGACGGGACCTTTTTTTGTTTCGGCCCCCGGCCCCCGCCCCCGCTCCTGCCCTCGCCCCCGCTCCTGCCCTCGCCCCGGCCCGCGGTGAATCGGTACCTTGATCCTTTTCGCCAAAGGGCCCCGCGAGGGCCGTAGCGGCACCACAGGCGCCCTCCCGTGCTGATTCCGTAGGGGGATGAGGCGCTACCCCTGAAAATGCCTCAGGCGGGCATCTGGGGGCCTTCTTGCCCTATCGCCGATGTGGACGGACGGTACAGTGGAACGGTCCGGTCGCGCAGTGGTGCGATCGGACTCCACCTGACCGGGGCCTGCTTCGCCATGCCCCGGAGCGGCCCACCCGTCGGCGTCCCCCTGCGCTGCCGCGCGCCTGCGCGGCAGCGGAGTTCGTCGTGTCCGAAAGCGAGCACCGCCTTGACCGAGACCGTCGTTCCGGCCCCCGCCCACCCCGCCCACCCCACCTATGACGCGCAGGCGATCCAGGTCCTCGACGGCCTGGACGCGGTGCGCAAGCGCCCCGGCATGTACATCGGCTCGACCGGCCCCCGGGGCCTGCACCACATGGTGCAGGAGATCGTGGACAACTCCGTGGACGAGGCGTTGGCCGGGGTCGCCGATCGCATCGACGTGGTGCTCCTGGCCGACGGGGGAGTGCGGGTCGTCGACAACGGCCGCGGCATCCCGGTCGGACTGCACCCGGGCACGGGCCGACCGGCGTTGGAGGTGGTGCTGACGGTCCTGCACGCGGGCGGCAAGTTCGGCGGCGGCGGCTACGCCGTCTCCGGCGGCCTGCACGGGGTCGGCCTGTCCGTGGTCAACGCCCTGTCGGCCCGCCTGACGGCCGAGGTCCGCGCGGACGGGTTCCGCTGGAGCCAGTCCTTCGCGCACGGAGAGCCGACCGGACCGATGGCCCGGCACGAGGAGACCGACCGCACCGGCACCACGATCACCTTCTGGGCCGACGGCGCCGTCTTCGAGACCACCGAGTACTCCTTCGAGACGCTCTCGCGCCGCCTGCAGGAGATGGCCTTCCTCAACAAGGGCCTGACCCTGACCCTCACCGACGAGCGGACCGCCGCACCGGCGGCCGCGACCGACGACGACCAGGCGCGTACGGTGAAGTACTCCTACGAGGGCGGCATCGCGGACTTCGTCCGGCACCTGGGCGCCCGCAAGGGCGAACCGGTGCACCCGAGCGTGATCGAGGTGGCGGCGCGGGAGACCGGGCGGCTGCTGTCGGTGGAGCTCGCGATGCAGTGGAACGGCCAGTACAGCGAGAGCGCGTACTCGTACGCGAACGCGATCCGCACCCATGACGGCGGTACGCACGAGGAGGGCTTCCGCACCGCTCTGACCACGGTCGTCAACCGCTATGCGCGCGAGAAGAAGCTGCTGCGGGAGAAGGACGACAACCTGGCGGGCGAGGACATCCGCGAGGGTCTGACGGCGATCATCTCGGTGAAGCTGGGCGAGCCGCAGTTCGAGGGCCAGACGAAGACGAAGCTGGGCAACACCGAGGCGAAGACCTTCGTGCAGAAGGTCGTCCACGAGCACCTGAACGACTGGTTCGACCGCAATCCGAACGAGGCCGCGGACATCATCCGCAAGGCGATCCAGGCGGCCACGGCGCGCGTCGCGGCGCGCAAGGCCCGTGACCTGACGCGTCGCAAGGGCCTGTTGGAGTCGGCGTCGCTGCCGGGCAAGCTCTCGGACTGCCAGTCCAACGATCCGTCGAAGTGCGAGATCTTCATCGTCGAGGGCGACTCGGCCGGTGGCTCGGCGAAGTCGGGCCGCAATCCGATGTACCAGGCGATCCTGCCGATCCGCGGCAAGATCCTGAACGTCGAGAAGGCGCGGATCGACAAGATCCTGCAGAACACCGAGGTCCAGGCGCTGATCAGTGCCTTCGGTACCGGTGTGCACGAGGACTTCGACATCGAGAAGCTCCGCTATCACAAGATCATCTTGATGGCGGACGCCGACGTCGACGGCCAGCACATCAACACCCTGCTGCTGACCTTCCTCTTCCGCTTCATGCGGCCGCTGGTCGAGGCCGGGCACGTCTACCTCTCCCGCCCCCCGCTGTACAAGATCAAGTGGGGCCGCGACGACTTCGAGTACGCCTACTCGGACCGCGAGCGCGACGCCCTGGTCCGCCGCGGCACCGGCTCCGGCAAGCGCCTGCGCGACGACACCATCCAGCGCTTCAAGGGCCTGGGCGAGATGAACGCCGAGGAACTGCGCGTCACCACCATGGACGTCGACCACCGCGTCCTGGGCCAGGTCACCCTGGACGACGCGGCCCTCGCCGACGACCTGTTCTCGATCCTGATGGGCGAGGACGTCGAAGCCCGGCGCTCCTTCATCCAGCGCAACGCCAAGGACGTCCGCTTCCTGGACATCTGAGGCGCCGCGCCCCCCGCACGCCGTCTTTGGCCTTTCTTCAGGTGACGCTGCCTACGATCCGCCGGTCGGTGGCCGAGGCCGCGCAGCGGGCCCAGCAGCCGGTCTCCTCGGTCGCCGCCCACGCCCGCCGAAACGAAGGAGACCGAGATGTCACAGCCCTGGCCCCCGCCGCCCGACCCGGCGCCGGCTCCCCCCGCCGCCCGGTCGGCCTCCGCACCCGCCGCCGTGGAGGCCGTCGCCCTGGGCCGCCGCTACCGGCGGGCCTGGGCGCTGCGGGAGTGCACCGTCCGGATCCCCACGGGCCGGATCTGCGCACTCGTCGGCCCGAACGGCGCCGGGAAGTCCACGTTCCTGTCCCTGGCGGGCGGGTTGCTCGCGCCGACGGCGGGTGAGGTGCGCGTCTTCGGCCGCGACGCCGGGTCGCCGGCCGCCCGGGCCACGACCGCGCTGCTCAGCCAGGACAAGCCCCTGTACCGGGGGTTCACCGTCGCCGAGACCCTGCGCACGGGCCTGGAACTGAACCCCACCTGGCGCCAGGAGACCGCCGAACGCATCGTCGGCGAGGGCGACATCCCGCTGCGGGCCAAGATCTCCTCCCTCTCCGGCGGCCAACGCACCCGTGTCGCCCTCGCGGTGGCCTTCGCCAAGCAGCCCGGCCTGTTGATGCTGGACGAGCCGATGGCGGACCTGGACCCGCTGGTGCGGCACGAGGTGACCGCCCTGCTGCGGGCCGAGGCCGCGGCCCACGGCACCACCGTGATCCTCTCCTCCCACACGATCACCGAACTCGCCGCTCTGTGCGACCACACCGTCGTCATCGCGGCGGGCACCGTCCGACTCGCCGGGGCCGTGGACGAACTCCTCGCCGCCCACCACCTGACGGGCGACGACGGCATCGCACCGCGCACCGCCGACACCGGACCGGCCCCCGCCCCCGCCCTCGACCAGCTCCTCCTCGCCTACCTGCGCGGAGACCCGGCCGAGCCCCACCTCACCGCCGACGCCCGCCCCCACACCCCCCGAGCCGCCGCATGAACCGCGCCACCACCGCCACCCCCCGACCCGCCCGGACCCACCAGGACCCGGGCACCCCGCCCCGGCGCCTCCTGCGCGGTCTGCCCTGGCTCGTCCTGCGCCAACAGCGCCTCACCATCGCCCTCACGCTCCTGCTCGCGGCCGGTTTGACCTGGTACGCCGTCCACACCGCCGACGCCGCCCTCGCCTTCCTGGACCGGCGCGACATCGCACCCTGTCCGCCCGGCGAAGGCTGCCGGCTGCCGACCGAGTTCGCCGATCGGTTCCAAGTACCGCTGCGGGGGCTGACGTTCGGGCTGTCCTTCCTGCCGGTCCTGGCGGGCGTCTTCCTCGGCGCGCCGCTCTTCGCGACCGAGCTGGAGTCGGGCACCCACCGGCTCGTCCTGGCCCAGAGCACCACCCGCACCCGCTGGTTCCTCGCCAAGGCGATCCCCCCGGTCCTGCTCGCCCTCGTCACCACCGTGCCCGTCGCATGGGCCGCCGGGCGCTGGCGCGAGGTGGTCCTCGACCACGCGGGCACCTACGCGGTCTGGTACGACTGGGGCTCCTTCAACGCCACCGGCCCGGTTCCCACCGCCCGCACCCTGCTGCTCGTCGCCGTCGGCATCGCCCTCGGGCTCCTGCTGCGCCGCACGATCACCGCCATGGGCGCGAGCCTCCTCGTCGGCGGCGCCGTCTTCGCGGCCTGGGAGAAGGCCCGCCCCTACCTGGGACAGGTCATCACCGTCCAGGGCACACCCCGGCACATCGGCGTTCCCGACGACGCCTGGGTCCGCGACAGCTCCTTCCTGACCACCTCCGGCGCGCGCGTCCAGGTCCCGGACGCCTGCTTCCTGCGCGACCAGAACGCGTACGAGGCGTGCCTGCGCGATCACGACATCACCCGCTACTGGGCCGAGTACCACCCGCCCGGCCACTTCCCGGCCCTGCAACAGGTCGAGTCGGCGACCTGCCTGGCCCTGGCCGCGCTCGCCCTCGCCTTCTCCTGGTGGTGGACCCGCACCCGGCTGCACTGAAACAGCCTGCACCGACCGCCGCACCGGTCAAGCCGTGCGCCCCGGTATGCGCAGGACCTGTCCGCCCAGGATCAGGTCCGGGTCGTCGCCGATCACCGTGCGGTTCGCCCGGTAGATCTCCGGCCAGCGGCTGCCGTCGCCGAGCTCGGCGGCCGCGATGGACCACAGGCCGTCGCCGGTCTTCACCGTGTACGTGCGCGGCTTCGGGTACACCACGGACACCTTCAGCGGCGCCCCCGCGCGGTGGACGAGGGCCAGGTCCGCCGTGATCGTGTCGGTGCGTCCGTCCGCCTCCACCCGGGCCTCGACCCCGGCGGACGCCCCGTCGGGGTCGCGCGGGAAGGCGAACCGGTACCCGACCTGGCCCCCCGCCTTCACGGGCGCGATGGTCAGGGCCCGTTCCCGGGTTTGCGGGTTGTACAGGCTGAGCGCTCCGGCGTCCCCGCCGCCCTCGGGCAGCACACCCGTGAGGACGACCGCGTCACCGCCGCGCAGGCCGTGCTTGTAGTGCTCCGGGTGGACGTCCTGATGCGCGAACCGGCTCGCGGCCCTGCCGTTGACGGACCAGGTGACCTCCCGCGCCGGACCCTGCGCGTTCGGCACCAGCACCTGGGTCTCCTCGAGCGCGGTGGTGGACAGCTCGATGGTGACGCGGCGGCCCTCACCCGCCGCTTCCTTCTCGGCGAGGTAGCGCTCGGTGTGCACGGCGTACAGCTCCGCGAACTCGACGAGCCCGTGGTCCACGTACTCCTCGGCGACGATGGCGGGGGTGAGGGAGCGGAGGATCTCGTCCACGTCCGCGAGGTCGCTCGCCGAGACGCCCGCCCCGTCCTCGTCCTCCCTGATCTTCCGCGAGAAGTACTGCTTGATCGGCTCCAGGTTCTCGTCGGCCCAGACCCGGGCCGCCGAGTAGCGCAGCGCGTCCTGCACGTTCTTGACGTCGTCCTCACCGATCTCCGCGCCCTTCTCGACGCGGGCGGAGAGGACGTGGCCGTAGAGGTGCGTGTTCCGCGGCACCTTCCAGAGCGACTTCTCCCACTCCGGGCGCTCCTTGGCGTAGCGGCTGTTGGGGATGGCGTCGTACGCCTCGCGCGCCGCGCGGGCCCGGGCCAGGTCGGGCATGAGCGCGTCCTGGACCGTGCGCTGGGCCCGCGCCCACTTGTCGTCGATCCAGGAGCCGAGGGGAGCGAACACCTGCCGGAGCTCCGGGAAGATCTCGAAGAGCTTCTCGGCGATGAGGATCGCCCCGCCGGCGGCCTTCGCGCCGGTGCGGACCGACGCCGACGCGGGACGGCGCTGGGCGGAGACGTCGCGCTGCCACACGGTGTACTTGTGCTTGATCCGACTGGGCAGGCTCTTCGCCGCGGACCGCATCCGGGAGGGCTCCGCGTCGACGATGGCCTCGGGCGGGACGTAGTACATCGCGGCGACCTCGGCATTGCGCTGCACGGCCCCGTCCGCGGGCCGCCCCGTCAGCCCGCTCGACCCGTAGACGTTGAAGACGACCCCGAGCTTGTTCTTGTCGATCTTGTAGACCCAACCGGTGGGACCGGCGTAGGTGCGGGCCGTCTCCTTGCTCCAACTCATCGATATGTAAGCGGAGTTGCGCATGTCACCGCTCAGGTGGGTCCGCTCGGACACGTCGAACCCGCGGGAGGAGAAGCCGTTGACCAGGACCCCGCTCTTCGGCGCCTGCTGGACGCCCCGGTAGAGGAACCGCTGGCCCTGCGGCCCCACCAGGTCGGGCCCGGGGGTGTAGCGCATCAGGCCACCGGCGGCCGCCCTGGTGCCCGGCGCGGGCTTGCCGTACGGATGGGCGTTCGCCTGCGGGGCGACGCTCGTGTCGAAGCCCCGCAGGGCCGTTCCCGGCACCTTCACGTTGCTCTGCACGGGCCCGGCCACGGGCGCCCCGCGCCCGGTCGCCGGCCGGGACAACGGGGTCGCGCTCCTGATCCGGTCCGGCGGGATCCGCCCCGTGGACACCCACTCGCCCTGGGCCTGGGCGTGGTCCACCAGGCTGGGGTCGACACCGCCCCGCGCCAACAGGCTGCTGCGCAGGTTGTAGAAGCTCCGGCCCGGGACCATCTCGTACAGGTACACCGTGTGCTGCCCCGCGAGCAGCTGCTCGGCGAACCTGAGCGCGAAGGCCCGGTTGGACGTCGTGGAGATGAAGCCGCTGGACCTCGCCTGGCTGGAACGCCCGATGGTCGTGGCACCGCGCGCGTGCTTCTCCAGGTCCATGTCCTTGCCGTAGGCGGAGAAGCCGTCGCGGAAGCCCTCGGTCGGGGGCCGGGTGTCCACGCGGTACAGGACCGCGGGCGGCTTCGGCCCGGCGGACGCGTCCGCGCCCGCGATCGCGGGGGCCCGCGTGATCGGCCGCTTCACCAGATCGGGCCGGGGCTTCTTCTTGCCCCCCAGCTGCTCCTCGACCACCGGATCCGGTACGCGCTGCTCCTGTTCCCCCAGGTCGCGCTTCTTGCGCCCCTTGCCCTCGGCCTTGCCGAAGGTCCCCTCCGCCAGGCCCGCCCGCACGCCGTCGGCGTCCTCCTGGTCCCACGGCCCGTGCCCGCCGTCCGCCGTGCCGTGGCCGCCGGGCTTCTCCGGCCGGTCGTGGAACGCGCGTCCGAGGGGGGTCCGGTAGCCGCCCAGGAGCGGCCGGGTGCGCCGTTCCTCCAGGCTGATCTCCTCGGTCCGCCCGACGACGGCCCGGGCTATGTTGGCCAGGGACTCGGAGCCGCGGTCGTAATAGCTCAGGTGCGCCTTCTTCAGGTTGCCCACCAGCCCGGCCTGCGCCGTCCAGGCGTAGTCGGCACGCATCCGGACGACCTTCTCGCCGTGGTTCTCGTGCGACGGGTCGATGCTGAACCAGTCCAGCATGCTGATGAAGTCGGTGTCGGTGGCGGCCACGAAGAGGTCGGCGTCGAGGTACTTGGCCCGCAGCCCGGTCCCCGGGCTGCCGAGCAGGACGAGCTGGTCGATGACGCGCTTGCCCGCGGTGTCCGTCCCGGAACCGATCGCGGCGTGCCCGGCGACGACGCTGCCGTAACTCAGCCCGCTGACGGTCAGCGTCGGGTACGCGGGCAGGTCGAGCGCCCCGCGGACCGCGCTCTTGCGCCAGTACGAGCGCCAGGTGTCGAGGTCGCCGCGCAGCAGCGCGGCGCCGGCCGCCGCGGGCTCCTCCCGGGCGGCCTCGGCGAAACCGGGCGGGGCCTTGTAACCGGCCCAGGCCACGGCGGCGACCTTGGCGCCCGGACGGGTCCGCAGGCACTGCTTGTACAGGTCCTGTGCGTGAGCGGTCAGCTCGCCGAGCGTCTCCAGCGAACTGCCCATGCCGGGCACGAGGACCACGACGTACTCGGCCGTCTCCACCGCGCCCACGGCCACCGCCGCGCGGCCGAGCCCGCCCTCGAAGTCCGGTTCGTAGACCAGCAGCGACGTGTTGCGCGCGCCCGCGAGCGCGGATTCCGTCACCAGGGCGGCGTTGTGCCGCGGCGTGCCGGTGGCCGACTCCAGGTCCTTCATGCAGCGCAGGTAGTTCCGGTCGGAGTCGTTCTTGAACCGGTCCTCCAAGGAGACCGTGTTCGGAACGGAGGGGTCCAGGGCCAACTTCTCCCGCGCATCGCCCACGATGCCCTCGTCGATCTCCGCCAACAGCCGGTTCCCGGCGTACACCAGCGCCGGCACCAGGGGGAGCCGCGCGTCCCTGCGCTCGGACCACTTGTGCAGCGCACGGTGGGTCGCGGCCTCGGCCCGCTCGGCGAACAGCCGGTTCTGCCTCAGCTTCTCGGGATCCTGGGTGACTTCCACGCCCCGGTTCCAGCGGTCCATGTCCGCGAAGTACTTGTCCTTGCCCGCGTCCGCCCGCCGTGGGCCGCCGCCGGAGCCCGGCGTCGGTCGGCGGGACGGTCCCGCGGGAACGGACACGGGCTGGACGTCGGGCATGCGGTTTCCTCGTCGTTCGGTGGTCGGGCGCGCACGTGCGCCTGCCACCGTAGGACCGCAGCGGAGTCGATCTTGTACTCGATCGGACAGACCCCGACATCGAAGGTGGACGGACCGGGTTCCGCCGCACCGGCGCCCTACTTCACCGCGCTCTTGGCCTTCCACTGGTCGTAGCTGATGCTCCAGTCGGCGTAGCCGTTGCCGACGCCGCCGAGCTCGCCGGTGGCCTCCTCGCCCTTCACCGTGACGAGGTCACCGAGCAGCGAGTTGTCGAAGAGCCACTTGGCGTCCTTGGGCGTCATGCCGACGCAGCCCGCGCTGTGGTTGGTGTTGCCGACGTACTGCTGGCTGTCGGGGGTTCCCTGGTGCAGGTAGCCGCCGGAGTCGCTGAACCGCATGCCCCAGTTGACCCAGACGTCGTACTCCTTGGGACCGCCGACCGAAGCGGAGGTCATGTGGACCTTCTCCTCCTGCGACTTGATGGCGAAGGTCCCGGCGCGCGAGGCACGGCCGGGCACCGGCTGGCCGCCGGACATGGGGATCGACTTCACCTCCTGGCCGTCGCGCTTGACCACCAACCTGTGGGTGTCGAGGTCCGCGGTGAGCTGCTGGTCACGGCCGATCTTGAAGGTACGGTCCAGGTCCCGCTCGAAATGGGCGCCACCGGGGTCCACCGTGGTGAGGGTCCCCTTGACGGTGACGTCGGTGTTCGCGCGCCAGGGGTCCTTGGGGCGCCAGTCCAACCTGTCCTTGCCGGCCGTCGTGGTCACCCAGCCCCAGGACCCCTCGGTGGCGTTCGACGCGGTGACCGTCAACGCCTTCTCCACCGCGGCCTTGTTCTTCACCGGCTTGTCGAACTCCAGCGACACGGGCTGCCCCGTACCCACCGTCTTTCCGGCCCCCGGCGTCAGGTCGAAGTCCAGCAGCGGCCCGTCGGTCACCTTCTTCGGCGCCGGTGGGGCCTCCGCCTGCTTGTTGGCCGCATCGGCGGACGCCCCGGCTCCGGCGGAGGCGTCCTTGGCGTCCGCGCCGCCGCACGAGGTGAGGAGAAGCAGCCCGGTGAAGACGGCGGCGGATATTCGCGCCGGCCGAAGACGGCGGTGGTGGGCTGCGAGGGCGGTCGATACAGCCGTGGGCTGAACGCGAGACATGGCGGCGGCTCTTCTCCGAATGGTGTCGTTACGTTCGATAAGAGGGCCATGACCTGCGCGGAGGTTCTCCCTCCATCATGACCGTTTTGCAACAGCGCACCGGCGAGGACCTTCGGCAAGGGCGTTCGGCGGGGGCGTTCGGTCGCGGGAGGTGTGAGGCGATCGTTAGGGAAACGTCAGTGGCGTCTGCGAAGGTCACCGGCGTGTCCCGGCCCCGGGCCCGCCCGCCGGGCGCGGGGCGGCGCGGCGCGGTACGTGCCTTGCTCGCGATCTGGTGAAGGTGGGGTCCTGCAGATGAACAAGAGGGTTCTCGGAGTCTGTGCCGCGGTCTTGCTGTCGGTCGGCGTGGCCACTCCGGCCGGCGCCGCCACGGCAGCGGAGCCGCCCTACGACATCCTGACCATGGGGCAGGGGACGAAGCTCCTCGGGATCGTCTACGAGCACGAGAACTTCACCGGCTCGCGGATCGAGTTCCGGGGCGAGGCGTGCACCGGCCGCGCGGACGGCCTGCCCGACTACCAGTTCCCGCTGGGGGACAAGTGGCGGTGGCGGATCTCCTCCGTGGAGAACAAGCTCTGCCACCAGATGGGCCTGCGGGACCGCAACGGCGTCAACCTGGCCATCGGCGGCTCGCAGAAGCGGCTCGGCGAGTGGAACGACCAGACGGTGACCGTCCAGTTCAGCTGAGCCCGATCCCGAGCCCGATCCTGAGCTTGCGCCCGATCCCGAGCTTGCGCCCCGATCCCCGTCGCCGTCCCCGCGTCAGTCCCCCCGGGTCCACCCGTGGAGCGCCGGCGCGGCCAGCGCCCGGTCGATCGCATGGGTGACGTCGCACGCCGAGGTGCTGACGCGCAGACCGAGCACGGCGTACCCGGTTCCGCATTCCAGGATTTCGCTGGTCCAGTGGGACGGGAGCTGGGCGATGATGCGCAGGCACGCCAGCTCGGGGGTGGATTCGGGTGCCCCGGCGAGTCGAATGCGGTGCTCCACGGTGTCATCTCCTGCGGGTCGGGGGCCCGGGGGCGGCCCGGTGGTGGACGCGGTGGACGCGGCATGGGCCGGTTTCCGAGAGGAGACCGGCCCATCTGCGTTGTTGGCGAGGTTCACGTGAGAAGGAGGCGCTCGGATGGGCCAGCCGGGATCAGCCGCGGAAGGTCACGGTGCCGCCGTTGCGGTCGAACCAGCCGCCGAAGCCCCAGTTGGACCAGCCGCCGTCGCCGCGGTTGACGATCGTGCCCGACTTGAAGGCGAGGACCCGGTAGGTGGCGCTGCCCTGGGTGACTCGGGCGTTGGCCACCACGCCCTGGATGTCCAGGGAGTAGTTGAGGTTGTCGTTGATGATCATGACGTTGTGGTTCGGGTAGGCCTTCATGGTGTCGTCGAGCTGGCGGTGCACGAAGGCGGGCCGGTCCTTCTCCATCCGGATGTCGTTCAGGACGTTCCCGATGATCCCCGCGATCTGGTTCATCGCGTCGACCACGATCTCCGTCTTCCAGCCGGTGCCCATGGTCCCGGCCTGCTGGGCGGCGACCTGACCGGCTGCCGGCGCGGTGGCGGCCTGGGCGGTGGTGGGCAGCAGCAGCGCGGTGGCCGCGACGGCGCCGACGACGGTGAGGGCGGCGCGCTTGATGTGCTTCGACATTTTGGTCTCCTTCAAGGGTGGTCCGGGCAAGGGGATGCCCGGGAAGTGGTGGCGCGGGATCGATCAGAAGGTGGTGGGGGACGGGCCGGCGGGACGTTCCTTCGGCGGAAGTCGACCGGTGTCCGGGGGGCGGGGGCGGCTCCGGCGGGAGCGGGCCCGCTCACCCCGGTCTGCTCATCCCCAGTCGTTGGTGAGCGGGTTGACGGTGACGGGCGTGGTGTCCGCGGTACCCGTGGTCGTGGTGACGGTGACCGCTCCGGTCCCCGAGGACCCCGTGTCGGCGTCGTCGGCCTGGGCGATGCCGGCGCCGCCGAGGACCAGGAGGACGCTGATGACGCCGGACGCGATGCGGGAAGCGGAGCGGTTCACGGGGTACCTCCTGGAGTGCTGACGGGGCCGGACCGAGGTGCGTCGCTCGGGCCCTCCCGCCGTTCTCGTTCCGGCGGGCCGCCCTCACAAGAAGAATGTTGCCAGCGGGCACCGGCCCCGGACGGGCCGCGACCGTGCAGCAAACGGCCCGGTTCCCGTGCACTTTCCTGCACGCCCGGGACCGCCGGGACCGCACCGCCGAGGCCCCCGTGTTGCGGGTGGGACACCCGGGCGGGGTGGGGCCGATGATGTCCCGCCACGACACGAACGAGCTGGCGTTCCTCGGTGTCCCCCTGGAAGAGGAGCAGTTCTACCGCGCCCTCCTCCGCGACCGCGACGACGCCGGCGAGCACCAACCGGCCGTGGTCTCCCGGACCTTGGAGCTGGGCATCGTGGTGCGCACCCCGGCCGGCGGCCTGCGCCCGCTCTCCCCCAAGCGCGCCGTGGAGCGCTTGATCGAGCACCGGGTGGGCCAGACCCAGGACGACCTCCAGGAGACCGCCCGGCGCATCGGGCTGGTCGACTCGCTGAGTACGGAGACCCACGCCCCGCGCGCCACGACGTACGACAACCCGGCGGTCCGGCAGATCGAGGGCCTGGAGGCGGTGCGCGCCGCCATCGACGAGGTGACCTTCTTCGCCCACTCGGAGAACCTGACGACCAACCCGATCGGCGTGCTCACCGCGGAGTCCATCGAGGTCTCCCGGCCCATCGACCTGAGGATCCTGCGCCGCGGAGTGCGGATGCGGACCCTGATGGCCTCGGCCTGCCTCCAGGACGAGACGACCATGGCCTACCTGAGGGAACTCGCGGCCCGCGGCGCGCAGATCCGGGTCTCCACCCACCCCCTCGACCGCATGATCATCTGCGACCGGGCCGTGGCCCTCACCCCCATCGACCCCGACAACACCGCCCGCGGCGCGCTGCTGACGCGCGAACCCGGACTGGTGAGCACCGTGGTCTCGCTCTTCGAGCGGATGTGGGCGGCCGCCCAGGAACTCCCCGAGGAGGACCTGCCCTCCCTCACCGAAACCGAGCGGCAGATCCTCAAGACCCTCTACCTCGTCGACAAGGACGAGACGGGAGCGCGCCAGCTGAACATCGCCCTGCGCACCTACCGCAAACACGTCGCCCGGCTCATGATCCGGCTCGACGCCGACAACCGCTTCCAGGCCGCGCTGCACGCCCGTGAACGGGGCTGGATCTGAATTCGCCTCCCCGCGACCCCCGTTAGGAAAGCGTGAGGGAAACGTCAGCCGGGTCTGCCAAGGTCACGCGTGCCCCCGGCGCCGCGCCCGTTGATACGGGCGCGGCATCCGAGTGGCGGCTCACCAGGAGATCCCGCACGGAGTTCCGTTCCATGGAAATGCGCTGAGAAGGAAGAGGGCCTCATGCACATCCGCAACAAACTCGCCGGCGCCGCCGCCGTCATGGGGGCGAGCGTCCTCTTGGTGGCGGGGACGGCCACCAATGCCAGTGCCGGAGCCGCGGAAATCAAGCAGTACCGCAACGCCCAGACCGGCCTCTGCCTCGACTCGGACGCCAAGGGGAAGGTCTACACCAAGGGCTGCGGCGCCGACAATCCCTACCAGCAGTGGGAACGCAAGGTCGTGGACGGCCAGATCATGCTCCGCAACGTGGCGACCCGCCTGTGCCTCTCCCGCGAGACCGGCAACCTGACCAACCCCTCGCCCCCGTATTCCACCCGGGTGGCCACCCGCACCTGCGTCGGATGGGAACTCGACCACTGGTGGGAGTTGAAGGTGGACGGCCGCACCCGCCTCATCAACGTGGACGCGGACAACGCGCTGGATTCCAACACCAAGGGCAACGCGTACCTGAAGAACTACACGGCGGACAACACCTACCAGCAGTGGTACGAGTGATTTCCGCCCGCCCCGCGCACAACCGACTCGGCAAGGAGAGAGATCCGATGGGCCTTCGCATCAAATGGAGCGGAACCGCAGCCGTTGTCGGGGCGGGCGTCATGCTGGCGACGGGGCTGGCCACGCCCGCGCACGCCGCCGGGGAAGCCACGTGGTACCGGAACGTCCAGACCGGACGCTGCCTCGACTCCAATCCCAGCGGCAAGGTGTACACGTCCCCCTGTGCGGACAAGTACAACTTCTACCGGCAGTGGCAGCGCACGGTCGTGAACGGCAAGATCCGGCTCAAGAACATGGCGACGAACCGGTGCCTGACACTGAACGACTCGTGGTCCGAGATCGTCAAGACCGACCCGTGCGGAATCGACGACAACGAGCTGTGGTGGGAGCTGCGCGTCAACGGCACCATCCGCATCGTCAACCCCGACAACAAGGCCCTGGACTCGGACAAGAAGGGCAACGCGTACGCGAAGGGCTACGGCCCGGACAACCCGTACCAGCAGTGGAACGAGCTCACACCCCAGTGATCACCCGGCTCCGGCCCGGTCCGCCCGCCCCCGGGCGCCCGGGCCGGAGCCCGGTCGGCATCCCCTTTCCGGCCGTTTCCGGCGGAAGGCTGTCCTCCCCGGTGGCCCGTGCCTACGATCACCCGCACGGACGAGCCCCGGGGAGGCGGCGTCGATGTCAGGGCAGTGGCAGGGGCAGTGGCAGCCCCCGCACCAGTGGCAGCCGCCCCGACCGGGCCACCACCCGCAGCCCTTCCACCCCGGCTGGCAACCTCCCCCGCGACCGCTCCCGGGCGCCGGCACGTACCTGCGCGAAGCGTCCCGGATCCTGGCGCGGACCTGGCGCCCCCTGGCGGGCGCCCTGCTCCTGGCGGAACTCGCGATGACGGTCGTGGTCGTGCTCGGGACCGTGGCGGTGGAGGAACTGGTCCCCTCCCTCCACCTCGGTCGGCAGTCCGCGGAGCTCCTCACCCTGACGATCACCGCGTCACTGGTGCTCTCCCTGGTCACGAGCGTCCCCGACGCCCTGGCCGCCACCTTGTCCGAGCAGCACTCCCGGGGCCAGCGGATCACCGTGCTCCGCCTCCTGCGCGACGGCGCGCCCCGGGTCATCGGCTCGGGGGGCGCCACGGCGCCGCCCCTGCTGCTCATGGCCTTTCCGCCCGCGGCCGTCTGGGTCTGGGTCATGTTCACCTTCGTTCCGGCGGTCAAGACGTACGAGGGCCTCGGCGCGATCCGTGCGATGGGTCGCTCGGCGAGTCTGGTCCGGGGCGTGTGGGGGAGGGTGTTCGCGATGCGGCTGCTCACCCTCGTGCTGACGTACGGCCTGTGGACATCGGGAGGGCTGCTCCTGAGCCTGTTCGGCGGGTTGCTCGGCCTGGACCTGAAGGGCGACGTCACCGAGGGGCCCACCGGCGTGGCCTTCGTGGTGGTGGCCATGGCCTTCGGCCTCGGATTCGTCATGTTCCAGTCCGCCTGCGCCGAGTTGGCCATCGTCCAGATGTACAAGGCGCTCCGCACGCGCCGCCCGCCCGCGACCCCCGCCGCGTACCCGCGGCTGCGCTGATCCGGCGCGCGCCCGGCCCGCGCCCCCGCGCTTCACAGAGCCCCCGCCGCCTCCCCGCGCCGGACGAGGGCGAACACGCCGGTCGCGATCAGACCGAGCCCCACCAGCTGGGGCACCAACCACCAGTGGGACCGCAGGTGTTCCTCGTACAGCAGGACGCCCAGCGCCACGCTCACGCCCGCGTCGCCGAGCGTCAGCGCCGGCTGCGAGGCGACCAACGGACCTCCCTGCATGGCGTGTTCGAGCAGCAGCAGGGCGCAGACGCCGCTCACCGCGAAGGCGTAGGTCTGCCAGGTGGTCAGGAAGCCGAGGAGGCCGTCCTCGTCGAGCACCCGCACCGCCGACTTCATCAGGGCTGCCGTGAGCGCGTAACCGACGGCCGTGGCCGCGCCGAGGCAGCCGGCCCGCATCCGGCCGGGGGACCGGCGCAGCGCGACCGCGGCCAGTACCGCCATCGCCGCCGCGCACGCCACCAGCGCCAGGACCCAGCGGTCGAAGGGCACGTGGGTGCGGTTCCCGGTCGGCGACGCGGCCACCAGGACGACCCCGAGCCCGACCACCACCCCCGCGACGGCGAGCCAGAGCGCCCCCGGCAGCCGGGCGCGCCCCACCAGCGAGGCGATCAGCAGCGCGAAGGGCAGCTCCAGCACGAACAAGGGCTGTACGAGGGCCAGCGCACCCAGCGAGAGCGCCGCGGCCTGCCCCACACCGGCCGCGATCACCGCCAGGATCCCGCCGATCCACAGAGGCTGCCGCAGCAGGTCCAGGACCAGGCCGAAGCGGAAGCCGTCGCTCTGCGGCACGACGAGCGCCGCCCGCCGCTGGAGCACGGTCGCGAGCGCGTTGCTGAGCGCCGCGAACAGCGCGAAGAGGACCGGCAGTGCGATGCCCATGCCCCGATCCTCACCGCACCCGCCACGACCGCGCTCCCACGACATCGCCCCGCGCCCGCCCGCCGCCCCGCGTTCCCCCGTACGGTCCCGCGCTCAGCCGCGGCCGAACCAGTTCCGGCCCTTCGGGCGCTCCGGGGGAGTGGCCGGGGCCGGGGCGGGGGCCGGTACGCCCAGGGTCGCCGCCAACTGCCTGCTGAGTGACGGGCCCAGCTTGGCCGCCTTCCCCTCCAGGGCGTACACCGCGTACTCCCGCAGCCCCGCCCTGTGCAGGGCGAGCACGAAGTCGCGGTACAGCTCGGGGAACATCCACACCCCGGCGCCCCGTACGACGGTGTGGGCCTCCTCGGTCAACCCCTCGTCGTAGAGGGCTTTGAGCAGCGCGACCACCTCTGCGGGCGGAAGGCGCCGGGTGAACTGCTCCAACGCCGACCCGACCTGGTGGCCCAGCCCGGCCGCGGTCAGGGAGCGGACGGCGACCGCGCGCAGGGCCGCACTGCGCACGAGGTCCAGCACGGCATCGGAGGACAGCTCCGCGACCTCGTCCCGCACCGGGCTGTCGGGCGCGCGCAGCAAGCCCCGCAGCACCGCGGCGTCGAGCTTCGAGCTGCCTTCGAGGTAGCGCAGGTGGCGCTGCGCCGCCTGCGGATCGCTCCGCGCCAGCTGGAAGAGGACGTGGTGGACCACGTCGTCCGCCCCGGCGTCCCGGAGCTGATCCAGCGCCACGGCGAAGGCATTTTCCGGCAGGGACGCCAAGGCTCCACTCACCTCCCCGTGGTCGCGCCCCGCCGCGTGCAGCGCCCGCACCAGCGCGATGGGCCGGGCGCCGAACGTGAAGCCCAGCGGATCATCCGGGTGGAAGAAGGGCGCCTCGGGCAGGGCCCCCAGCACCCGGGCCCAGTCCTTGCGGTTACCGCTGTCCTCCAGCGCGATCAGCAGCTGCGCGATCTCCTCGCCCGGACGGTCCGCGGCGTCGGTCAGGAGCCGCAGGGCGTCGAGCGGGCGGCCCATCGACCGCAGCGCCTCGACCAACGTGACGGTCCGGTCCGCCGGGTGCGCCCCGGCCACCTCCCGCACCAGGTGCAGCATCGCCTCGTCGTGCCCGTCGCCCCGCAGGACGTCGGCCAGCGCGACGGCGCTCTCCACCGACAGGACGGCGGCCGCCTGCCGCAGCGCCTCCAGGGCCCACTCCCGCAGCCCGACCTCCCACAACGCGTCGCACAGCCGCGTGATCGCCTCGACCGCCGGGGCCTCCTCGACCGCCCGGCGCAGCAGCCGCCGCGCGTCGTCGGGCCGCTGCCGCGCGTCCATCGTCCGCAGCGCGCGCACCAGTTCGTCGGTGCGGCGCACGACGGCGGACGCGGCCCGGAGGTAGAGGTCGACTGCCTCGTCCTCGCGCCCGATGGCCAACAGCGCCCCGGCCAGCCGGGTGGTCTCCTCCTCCGACGAGGAGGTCGCCGACACCCGCAGGACCCGTTCGGCCTCGTCGTCCAGCTCGGCCGACCAGAAGGCCCCGGCCAGCTCCAGGATGGCCTCGGTCGTCCGCGAGCGGCCGATCGCGGCCATCGACAGCACTTCCACCGCACGAGACTGCCCGGCGGCGCGCAGCGCCTTGACGGTCCCCGCGACGTCCTGCGCGGACCGCTCGGCGGCGAGCCGGGCCAGCCGCTGCGGGTCGTCGCCGTTGTCCGCGCTGTCCAGCGCGGCGACGCAGGCCGCCAGTTCGTACGGCTCCCGCTCGGCCGCGGCAGCCGCGAGGACGCCCACCGCCTCCTCGTCGCGCCCCGCGGCCCGCAGCACCCACACCAGTGCGGCCACCTCCTGCGCCGGACGCAACACCGCCGCCAGGGACAGCAGTTGGCCCGCCCCGTCGGGATCCGTCGCGCGCAGCCGGGCCGCGTGCTCGGCGATGACCCGCGGCTGCGCGCGCAGCACCGGCCGCAGGGCTTCGGGCACGGGGTGGACGGGGTCCGGGTGCGGCTCGGCCACCGGCTGCACGAGGGTCCCGTAGCGGTTGCGGGCGAAGGCGATGCGGACGGCGTTGCTCACCCGCTGTTGCGGGAGCGGCCGCCCCTTCGAGGTCAGTTCGGCGAACATGTGCTCGTAGATCCGGCCGACCTCGATGACCTGACCGCCGCCCGGCAGACCGTCCTCCAGCAGCCGGACCAGCTCGCCGGTGAAGGCCGTGTAGGGCTCGTCCCTCAGCCACAGCGCCTCGCGGGTCGGGGCGGACGCGGTCAGCAGGTACGAACCGGCGATCCGGCTCCGCTCCGCGAGCGTCACGGAGCTGGTGGCGGAGCCGCCCATGCCGCCGACCATGGCCAGGCCGCTGAAGCAGCAGTCCAGGACCACGACCTTGTGGATCTTGTGGCCCGCGTCCAGGACCTCCCGGCGCAGGGCCTCGTAGCCGAGCGAGGAGTAGGGCCGGTCCCGGTCCGAGGTGGGCAGGGTCAGCAGCAGCTCACCGGAGCCCGGGTCGGTGAGCCCGTGCCCGGAGTAGTACACGAACAGCATGTCGGTGGCCTTGCGTGCGGCCTCCCGGACCGCGTCCAGGACCTCCGTGGCGGAGGCGGGCTGGGGCAGCCGCACGCAGTGGCCCGGCGGCAACCCCCAGACGCTCGGATCCTCCAGCAGATCGCCCAGGCGCTCCAGGTTGTTGGCCACCGGCGGGATGTCCTCGAGCTGCGCGCTGACGTAGGCGGAGGTCCCGACGAGGACGGCGTACGAGCGCTGCGGATCGGCGAGTTCCACGGTCAGTGGCCGCCCGGTGCCGCCCAGCCCGACGCTCCGCCGCCCGACGCGCCGTCGGGAGCGGGCGCCACGGCGGGCGGGGTCCCGTGCGAAGGGGCGGCCTCGTGCGAAGGGGTCTCGGACAGCGTCGCGATCAGCCCGCGCACGACCTCGTCCGAGCCGTCCTCCACGGTCACCGCCACCCCATCGGAGGCCCGGGTGATGGTGAACACCGCCCGGCCCCGGCGGGCCCGGCGCCAGCCGGCGTAGGCCAGGGCGAGGTTGGCGACGCCCATCGTGTGGGTCAGCACCACATTGATGACCTCCAGCCCGCCCCCCATGGCACCGGCCACCGGCTCCGAAGCGAGCCCCACCGCGTCCGACACGTCCTCGTCGGCCCGCAGCCACCGGTACAGGTCCCGCAGCTCCGCCGCCTCGTCGGCGTCGGACACCCCGATCGTCAACCGCATTCCCGCGCCCCCCGATCCGACGGATTCCCCTCCGGCCGATCTTCCCACAACTCCCCTTTCCCCGAAGGGAGTCGGGCACCCCCGCCGACGGGCCCGACCCATCCGGGCGGCCGCCCGTGTCCGACGTCCTGATGGAGGACTTCGACGACGCCCTGGCCGACCTGATCGAGGAGGGCGCCGAGGCCGACCGAGAGATCGCAGACCTCGGCCGTCACCGTCCAGGCCCGGATACAGGGCCCCACGTGGGTGAACTTCTGGCCGCCCCTGCTCCTGGCCGTCGCCCTCGGCATCGTCTGGGTGATCCGGCCCACGACCACGGGCGCCGCCGCCCGCCTGGCCGGCATCGTCCTCCCGGTGGCGACGGGCACGGACCTCTTCGGCGCCCGACTGATCGAGGCCCACACCCGCGGCCGACCCCGCTCCGACGGGCCTGCTGACGCCTGCCGGTACGCCTGCGGGCGGCCACGGCGCCCCCGCCCGCGGGCATACGATGCGGAGCGTCTGACCGCCTTTCGAGGAGGACCTCACGGATGCCTGAGAACCCGTCGGTGCCCGGACCGCGCCGGGACATCGCGATGCACAACGACTGGTGGGCTTCGGGCTGGGAGCACGTCCTGCCCCGTCAGGGCCTGCCGCTGACGATGCTGATCGGGACGGCGAGCCAGCCGGACTTCACCGGTTCCCTGGACGATCTCCTGCGCGACACCTTCGACGGCCACTGGCGCATGCTCCCCGGCGGCCTCGACGGCCCGCTCATGTTCTCCTGGCCCGAAGAGGAAGAGCCGTGGGACTACGAGGAGGCGCCCGAGGGCCGCGAGGCTTCCGAGGCGAAGCGCCGGGAGCGGTTCGGCGCCCAGCTCACCGCCGCCGGCTTCCCCGTGCCCGGCACCGTGCGGGAGCTGTCCGAGCTGTACCTGACGTGGGGCCTGGCGAGCCGCGAGGAGACGCCGGACGGCACCCGATGGTCGATGCCCGCCGTCCTGCCGCTGCCCGGCGACCTGCTGACCCTGGACGCCGAACTCACCGAGCGGCTCGACTCGATCCGCTGGACGATGGGCACCGGCCCGCTCGTCAACGACTTCGTCACCCACCTGATCGACGATTTGGGTGAACCGGAGGAGCTGCTCACCTCCCTGGACCGGCTGGCGGCCGCCACCGGTCAGGACGCCGCCGACGTCCGCCTCGCCATCGTGGAGCTCGTACGGTCCGGCGACGCCGAGGTGCGGCGCGGCCAGGAGCCCGCCGACGCGGAACGACTGGCGGCGCACCAGCGCTTCCGCCTGGTCATGGACTGGGACCACTTCCACGGGAGCCGCATCCAACTGAGCGTCCCCGACGAGGTCTGACGCCCGAGACCGGTCGCGGCGCCCTCCCCCGGCCGGGGGAGGGGGATCGTCCCGGGGTCCGACGCCACCTCGCCGCGCCCGGTGCGAGGTTCAGGGCATGACCAGTGCCGAACGGACCATGAAGGCGCCCCGGGTATCCCGGGCCACGACCCTGTGGGCGCTGCTGTACACCGGCTTCGGCCTGGCCTGCGTGCTCAGCGGAACCCCCGTGCTCCAACGCGGCGGCGGCCCGGCGGCCGCCGTGGCGGGTTGGGCGGTGGTGGCGGTGGGGGTGCTGGCGACGGCCGTCAGCGCGGCGGTGGCGCGGTACGGGCCGAGACCGGCCCTACGGGCCCTGCTCTGGGCGCTCTGCGGGCTGGCCGGAACCCTCGCCTTCAGCCTGCTGATGGACGTGATCACCCTGCTGCTCGGTCAGGGAGTGGACAACGGCGCCGCCACCGCGAACAAGGCCCTGGCGGCGGTCGGGGCGGTCCTGCTCGCGGCCACGGCCCGCTCCGACCGACGGCCCGCCGGTACCGCCGTACGAGCGCCCTCCAGCGCGCCGCGGCCCGTCCAACTCACCGCCCTGGCAGGGACGCTGGCCTTCGTCCCGTACGCGGCGATGAAACTGGTCTGGGCCTCGGGAGGCACGTTCGCCGGGATCACCGGTGCGCAGATGCTCGCGGTCTCGGAGCGCAACGGCGCCTCGGGGATCTTCCTCACCCTGGAGTCCTGGGGCCTGGACCCCACCGCGCTGCTGGCCGCGCTCGGCGTCTTCCTGCTCTGGGGTCTGGTCCGCCCGTGGGGACAGGCCTTCCCGCGCTGGACGCCGTACCTGCGCGGCCGCCGGGTCCCGCGCTGGCTCCCGCTCGCCCCGGCCCTGCTCGGCGCCGCCACGCTCGCCCCCTACGGCGTCGTGGGCGTCGGGTACCTGGCCCTGGTCACGGCCGACGTGGTGACGATGCGGCGCGGCGACTTCCACTCCCCGGACGACGCGCTGCTCGTCGCCTGGATCGGCATCACCGCCTTCGCCGTCCACGGCATCGCCCTGACGATCGCGGCCCGCTCGTACTGGCTCCGGACCGTTCGGCCGAAGTCGTGCGAGGCGAACTGATGGCAGGTGTCGCGAGTCGTCCCGCAAGCCCGTCGCCCCATTCCCGCCGCCCCCCTCACGCCCTAGACTGCGACCGCTCCAAGACCTGGCGATCATCAGGAGGATGCGGAAGATGAACCGAGCACTGATCGGCGGACTCGCGGCCGTGGCGTTAGTCGTGTCCGGGGGAAGTGCCGCCACCGCTTCCGACGGCGCTCCGCCGCGCACCACGCACGGCCCGTGCCAGTACGCGCAGACCCCGGACGAACCGCCCGCGCGCCCCGTTCCGCTGCCGCCCGACCCCCGGCGCACCCCCGACCGCGGCGTGGTCGACGTGGCCGTTGCGACAAGCCAGGGCCCGCTCCCGCTCCACCTGGACCAGGCCAAGGCGCCGTGCACGGTCCAGAGCTTCCTGCACCTGGCACGGCACGGCTTCTACGACCGCACGGTGTGCCACCGCCTGACGGCGTATCCGACGCTGAAGGTCCTGCAGTGCGGCGACCCCACCGGCACCGGCGAGGGCGGGCCCGGCTACCAGTACAAGGACGAGCTGCCGGTGGACCTGCCGCCCGCACCCACCGACCCGACCGGCGCGCGCCGCCTCTACGGGCGCGGCCTGCTGGCGATGGCCAACGCGGGCCCGAACACGAACGGTTCCCAGTTCTTCGTCGTCTACGGCGACTCCGCCCTGCGACCGAACTACACGGTGTTCGGCACGGTCGGCCCCGACGGCCTCGCGACGCTCGACAAGGTCGCCGCCGGCGGAATCCAGCCGACCGCGGACAACCCCGCCCCGGTCGACGGCACCCCGGTACTGCGGACCCAACTGCAGTGCGTGAGGCCGTCCCACCGGCACTGACCGGTCCTTCGTACGAGGCGGCCCCGACGCGCGGGGAGGAGCGCGGGGCCTCGATGGCGCGGGAGCAGCGGTGCGCCCACGACCAGGGGTTTGCAGGTGACGTAGCGGCATGTGATCCAGTGGACGGCGAGCACGACGAGGAGAGGTGCCCGCATGCCCCTGCCCGCGATTCCCCGCCGGGTCAAGATCGGCGATGCCGCCGCGTTCGCCGGGACGACCCCCCGCGCCATCCGCCACTACCACGCCATCGGGCTCCTCGCCGAACCGGAGCGCGGCGGCGATGACCGCCGCCGCTACGGATACGACGACATGATCCGCCTGCTGTGGATCCGCAGGATGGCCGAGGCGAGCATCCCCCTGGACGACATCCGCGCCGCCTTCGAGGGCGGCGCCGGCATCGAGCGGTCCCTGGCCCGCCTGGAGCGGTCCCTCGCCGCCAGGGCGGCCGCCATCGAGGCCCAGCGGGCCGCCGTGACCCGTCTCCGGGAGGTGGGCAGCCCGTTGGGCCTGCTCTCCGCGCTGGTCACCGGCCGGCTGCGCGACCTTCCGCCCGGAGCCCTGCGCTCCGACGACCTCGACACCCTCCTGGTCACGGAGCGCGTCTTCGGCCCCCTGGGCGCAGCCATCCAGGCCGACCGGTTCATCGCCCTGGCCACCCACCCCGAGCTGCGGGCGGAGGAGGACCGGCTGGCCGAGGCCGAGGCGGACCTGGACGACACCGTGTCCCCCGACGACCCCCGCGTCGAAGAGCTGGCCGCCCGGCGCCGTGATCACGAGGGCGCCCTGGCGGCCACCGTCGAAGGATCCGGCGCGGAGGAATCCCTCGACGCCCTCCTCGACCGGGAGGACGAGCACGCCGACGGGGAAGGGGACGGGGCGGGGACGAGCGTGATGGAGGCCCTCGGCAGGATGCCGTACGACTTCTCCCCGGCCCGCGTCCGGTACGAGGAACGCGTCCTCGAACTGCTTCACGGGCCCGATCGGCCTCCGAGCTCCTGATGGGCGGCGGCGAGGTTGCCGCGGGCGCTGACGGTCTGGGGGTGATCGGCTCCGAGGAGGCGTACGAAGTCGGCGTGGACCGCTTCGAGGAGGGCGAGCGCGTCGCGGCGGCGGCCGAGCCGGTGATAGGTGATGGCGAGGTTGGCGCGGGCGTGGAGGGTGTCGGGGTGGTCGGCCCCGAGCAGGCGCTCGGAGTCGGCGCGGACCGCCTCCAGGAGGATGAGCGCGTCGCGGTGGCGGCCGAACTGGTGGTAGGCGGCCGCGAGGTTGGCGCGGGCGTGGAGGGTGTCGGGGTGGTCGGCCCCGAGCAGGCGCTCGGAGTCGGCGCGGACCGCCTCCAGGAGGGTGAGCGCGTCGCGGTGGCGCCCGAGTGCGCTGTGGGTGACGGCCAGGTTGGCGCGGGCGGCGATGGTGTGGGGGTGGTCGGATCCCAGGAGGCGTGCGGAGTCGGTGAGGACGGCTTCCTGAAGGGCCAGTGCGTCGTGGTGGCGTCCGAGTGCGCCGTAGGTGACGGCGAGGTTGGCGCGGGCGTGGACGGTGTCGGGGTGGTCGGGCCCGTGCAGGCGTTCGGAGTCGATGCGGACGGCTTCTTGAAGGCCGAGCGCGTCGTGGTGGCGCCCGAGCCGGTGGTAGGTGGCGGCCAGGTTGGCACGGGCGCTGATGTTGATGGGGTCGTCGGGTCCGAGCAGACGCGCGAAGTCGGTGCGGACGGCTTCTTCCAGGGCGAGCGCTTCGTGGTGGCGCCCCAGTTGGCGGTAGGTGTCGGCGAGGTTGGCGCGGGCGACGAGCGTGTCGGGGTGGTCGGCGCCGAAGAGGCGTGCGGAGTCGGCGTGGACGGCCTCTTGAAGGGCGAGCGCTTCGCGGTGGCGCCCGAGCCCGTCGTAGGTGACGGCGAGGTTGGCGCGGACGCCGACGGTGTGGGGGTGGTCGGGTCCGAGCAGGCGTTCGGAGTCGGCGTGGACGGCTTCGAGGAGGGCGAGCGCGTCGTGGTGGCGCCCGAGCCGGTGGTAGGTGGAGGCGAGGTTGGCGCGGGCGACGACCGTGTCGGGCCGGTCCGGCCCGAGCACGCGCGCGGCCGTCTCCGTGACCGAGGCCCAGTAGTCGTGGGCGTCGTGGTGCAGGCCGCCCTCGATGAGGCTGCGCCCGTTGAGGTAGACCACCTGGTGCATGCCGTCCCGCCAGAGCCGGTTCTCGGCGTGCTGGAGCAGGGCGGTGGCGTTGGCCCGCAGTGCCTGTGCGCGTTCCCGCGGCTGATGGGTGGGCGGCCAGATCTCGACCAGGGCGTCCCCGGCGGCGCTGGCGAGGTCCGGATCATGGCCGGTGGGGGTCGCTTCGCGGACGGCACGGCCGGTGAGGGCGTGCATCCGGATCTGCCGGTGCGGGGTGCGGGGGTCGATGCTGATCAACGCGTACCGGCGCAACACCCGCAACGCGCGCACCACTTCATCCCCTGTGGTCTCCAGCGGCTCGCCCTGCCCCCGGGCGGCGGAGAGGAAGGAGGTGATGGGCGCGGTGATCCAGAGGGATTCGGGGTGGCCGTCCGGGTCGAGGAGCGCGAGCAGTCGGACGAGGGGCGTGATGACGCCTCGGGGACCGGCCTGTCCGGCCGCGTCCAGGGAGAGCAGCAGGGCGGCGGTGACCTGCCGTTGATAGCCCTCGGTGTCCGCCCACTCCGGGAGGACGTCCTCCAGCCGCAGCGCCTTGTCGGCCAGGCGGATCAGGTACTGGGCGCAGGTGAGTTCCTCGGCGAGGAGGTACGCGGCCGCGTGGCCCAGCGCGAGCGGGAGGTGGCCGAGCACGTGGGCGACCTCGCCCTCCCGCCCGTCCAGCAGGTGCCCGCCGCCGTCACCGGTCACCCGCTCCCGGAGGTAGTCGACGGCTTCCTTCGGGGTGTAGACGTCGATGTCGATGCGGGTGCGCCCGCCGCCGGTCAGGCGCGGATCGTGCAGGCGGGTCGTCGCCAGCGTCCAGCCGGTGCCGGGCCGGGCCGGTGGCCACCACGGGCCGACGACACCCGGGTCGCCGACGTCGTCCAGCACCACGAGCCACGACCGGTCGGTGGTGGCCAGCCACTCCAGGAACGCCCGCGCGTCCCGTTCGGGATCCTGACCGTCCGCCCCGAGCGCCCCGACCCGCAGCGCTGCCTGCGCGTAGAGGGCGATGACCTGCGCCCGCTCACCGGCCGGGACCCACACCACCAGCCCGGTCCCCTCGGCCACGGCCTGGTGGGCGCACTGCGCGGCGAGCTGGGACTTGCCGACCCCGCCCATCCCCGACAGCACCCCCGCCGACGCCGTCCTGGCCTGCGTCAGCACCACCGAGCCTCCCGCACGGGCCGCATCGATGCGCTCGCGCAGTTCCCGGCGCGCCTGGAACGCCGACGCTGCCAGCGGCGGCGACCCCACCAGCAGCCCCGACGGCCGCTCACCGCCCGCCGAAACCGCGACGACCGGCCCCGGCCCACCGGGCCCGCGCTCCTGAGCCTTCGCCTGCCGCCGCAGCTCCAGCAGCCCCGCCACATCGAGCTCCAGCACCCGCGCCATCGCGGCCACGGTCCGCGCGCTCGGAACCTCCGGCTTGTGGAGGGCGTTGCTCACCCCCGTACGCCCCACCCCGGCCTTCCCCGCCAGCCAGGTCACCGTCTGGTCCGTCGACGCCAACGCGTCGTTGAGCCGGGCCTGTAACCGGGACAGGGCATCACCACGTCCGTCGGCGGGACGTCGTTCCTCGTCTGCGGTGCTCATGGTTCCCCCGGCAGGTGCGCACGCCATTGTTCAGCACTGTTCATTTTCGTCCGGCCGAACCCCGTCGCACACCCGATTCGAGAGGGTCGATCCATCAACCGATACGTCTCTCCGAGGAGTTCGACATGTCCGCTCCGACCGTGGCGCTGTTCACCGTCTGCCTGATCCTGATCACGGCCCTCGTCGTCGCCGCGGCGGCCGGGAAGCTCGCCCGCCTCGACGGCGCCACCTACCCCGCCGCCTGCCTGCGGGCCGCCACCGCGTTCGCGGCGGTCCTGACCCTGGCCGCCGCCATCACCGGCGCCCTCGCCGCAGCCCTGACGTAAGGGCAGCCGGGCGCACGGGAGCACGACGACCGGCCGCCCGCCCCGCCCGCGGCGGCCGGCCGGTCGCCGACCGGAGGTACGTACCCGCGAACGGTCGGCCGATGCTGCGTCAGACGCCCTCGACGATGCGGAAATCGCGCTCGGCGCCGTCGGCGAGGACCACCAGCGCCTTCTGGTACGCCTCGCTCTCGTAGGCCGCGACGGCCGCTTCGAAGCTGTCGAACTCGATCAGAAGGACGCGCTCCGTGTTTCCGTCCTCATGGGCGACGACCCGACTGTCACGGCTGGTCAGGAGCCGACCGCCGCCGGCTCCGACGGCCGGACCGGCCAGCTCGTCGTAGGCGGCCACCTTTTCAGGGTTGGAAACGGTGCGGTAGACGCTGACCCAGTAGCCCTTGGCCACGGAAACCTCCTGTGTTCGGCCGGACATGCGCCCGGAGAGTTATATAAAATATTCATATAAAGAATGTATGCTTCATGCATGAGCCGTCAAGACCCCACTCGTGGCGCGTCCCGTGCGATCGGGTCGGCCCTCTACGGGCTGGCCACCAGGGCCGTGCGACGCCTCCCGCGCGACATGAGCATCACCTCCGCCGCCACCTTGGCCACCCTGGACACGACCGGCCCGCGACGCATCACCGATCTGGCCGTGCACGAGGGCGTCACCCAGCCCGCGATGACCGTGCTGGTCCGGGTGATGGAGGAGTCCGGACTGGTCGAGCGCAGGGGCGACGCGTCCGACAAGCGGGTCACCCTGGTGTGCCTGACCGAGGCGGGCGCGGCGTACGTACGGACCCGGCGCCGGGCGGGCGTCGACGCCTTCGCGCGCCTGATCGACGAACTCGACGACGACGAGGTCGAGGCCCTGGTGGCGGCGCTCCCGGCGCTGGCGCACCTGGCCGAGCTCGAAACCCGGGACCGCGAAGGGCCGAAGCGGTGACGGGGCGCACCCCGGAGACCTCCGAGGCGCGGCTGCTGGCCCCCGCCCTGATGTTCATCGCCCTGGTCGCGGCGGCGGTCGGCAGCCTCGGAACGCCGCTGATCACCAGCGTGGCGACCACGTTCCACGTCTCGCTCGACAGCGCGCAGTGGACGCTCACCGTCGCCCTGCTGAGCGGCGCCGTCGCCACGCCCCTCCTCGGCCGACTCGGAGCCGGCCCGCACCGACGGGCCACGATCCTCATCACGCTGGCGATCGTCGTCGGCGGCAGTCTGGCGACCGTACTGCCGCTGCCGTTCGCGGGGCTGCTCATCGGCAGGGCGGCCCAAGGCGTCGGGCTCGGCCTCACGGCCCTGATGATGGGCGTGGCCCGGGACCATCTTCCCGAGGAGCGCGGCACGGCGACGATCGCCCTGATCTCGGTGGTCTCGATCATCGGCGCCGGCGTCGGCTACCCGCTCACCGCACTGCTCGCCGAGATCGGCGGCGTACGGGCCGCCTACGGCTTCGGTCTCCTCGTCACCGCCGCCGCCCTCTTGACCGCGTGGCGCTCCATACCCGCGGCCCCCGAAGGCCGCTCCGCCCACGTGAACGTGACGGGCGCGATCGTCCTCGCGGGTGGACTCCTCCTCGTCCTGTTCCTGGTCGGCCGACGGAGCCTGTGGAGCCGGCACCTCGACGTGGCGGTGGTCCTCGCCGTCGCCGCCGTGCTCCTGCTCTGCGTCTGGACCGCATCCGAGCTGCGCAGCAAGAACCCGCTGGTCGACGTCCGGGCGGTACGGCACCCGGCGGTCGCCGGCGCGAACATCGCCATGTTCGTCGGCGGGATCGGCATGTACCTCCTGCTCACGCTCATCACCCGGTACGCGCAGACACCGCACGGCGCCGGATACGGCTTCGGGCTGACCACCTTCGTCGCCGGGCTGGTCCTCGTCCCGTTCTCGGTGCTGGGGTTCGTCGCCGGGAAGCTCACGCCCCGGGTCCGGACGCGGATCGCCGACCCCCTGCTCCTGGCCGGGAGCGCCGCCGTGGTCGGCGGCGGGTTCGTCCTCTTCGCCGCGGCCCGCTCGAACCTGGCCGAACTGCTCCTCGCGATGGGCGTGTTGGGCTTCGGCGTCGGTGGCTTCTCGGCCGCCATGCCCGGCGTCATCCTGGCCGTCACGCCCCCGAGCGAGACGTCGAGCGCGATGAGCTTCAACTACGTCGTCCGCAGCGTCGGGTACTCCCTGGGCAGCGCGATCGGCGGCCTGGTCCTGGCCGACGGCACCGACACCGGTCACCTCTTCCCGAACGACCGCGCCTACACCACCGCGGCGCTGATCGGCATCGCGGCGATGGCGCTCACCGCCCTGACCGCCCTCACGCTCGCCCGCCACCGCCCGCCCGAGCCCCACCCCACCGCGGCTTCCTGACGATACGGCGAGGAATCCCGCCGAGCCGTTCCCGATTCGGCGGCCCACCGCACTCGTATCAGCACGTCCTGAGTCGCACACCGTGGCGATGGCGGTGTTCCCGGGGCGAGAGCCCGTAGGCGTTCCTGAACGCGCGGCTGAAGATCGCCGCGTCGGTGAACCCCCAACGGCTGGCGACCGCGTGGATGGGCAGGGCGGACAAGGTCGGGTCGAGCAGGTCCGCCGAGCACCGCTCGAGCCGCCGCCTGCGGATCGTCTCGGCGACCGCTTCCTTCCGTTCCGCGAAGAGCTTGTGCAGCAGTCGTACGGAGATGTGGTGACGGGCGGCGATGGCCGGAGGCGAGAGCCCGGGGTCGGAGAGGTTGTCCTCGATGAAGAGGTCGAGCCGCCGCAACAGCAACCGGCGGCGCGACTCGGGGGTGAGCCGGTCGGTGGCGCTCGCGCAGTGGGCGAGGAAGGCGGTGGCCAGGTCCCGCGTCACGTCGCCGAGGCGTTCCCCGTCCCCTTCGGCGAGGAACGCCGCCTCCTGGACGACGGATACGAGGTGGTGGGCGAGGACGGCCCCGATCCCGGTCGCCGAAGGGAGCGCCCGGGCGATCAGCCGGTCGGTCCTCGCCTCGGGCAGCAGCAGATCGGCGCGCGGCAGGTGCAGGACGACGGCCCGGGACGGCCCCGGGTCGTCGCCGTCACTGGTGCCCCGGCCGACGTAGGGCCGCGACGAGGTCCAGAGGTTGAAGTCACCTGCGCGGAGACGGGCGTCCTGCCGGGACTGCGAAACGTTCATCCCGCCGCTGAGCAGGAGCGTCATCTCGTACGTCTCCGGGTCCGACTGGCGGATCAGGCGGGCCGTGCGCTCGGAGAGGAGAGGGGGGAAGTCCAGGACGGCGAGTCGTGTGGCGCCGAGGGAGACGACGCTCATGCTGCCGTTGAAGTCCGCCGGTCGGTCCGTCGTCAGCCGCGTCGGTCCGGCGCCGTTGCTGACCGTCTCGCGCCACCACTCGAACCTGTGCTCGGGTGGCAGGTCCGCCGTGTCGTAGACGGTCACACCCATGCGTCCCCCTCGCGCGTCACGCCCCCGACGCACTGCCGGGCGGAGCGCTCCATCCTCCGGGGCGAGCCGTCCCGTCTTCCACATGTCGGACCGCCCCGTGGCCTGTTGTGGGCGTGCGGGGTCGGGCCGAACGGAACGGGCCGGTGGGGCGGATACGGGCTCGCCAGCGGGAGGAGCCGAGCCGGACGGAAGACGGTCGGCCCCGCTCGCGCCGCGGGGTGCGGGTCACGGGATCGGGCGCGTTCCCGCCGACTCCTCCTCGGTCGCGGCGTGGCGGGAGGGGCCGCCCGGCGGGTGCCGGACGACCCCTCGGGCCGCTCCTGGGTACGGTGCGCGGATCAGCCGTTGACGCTGAGGCGCGAGGCACCGCCGTTGATCTCGATGGTGCCCGTCAGGGTGGGCACGGTGCTGACCCGGCCCGCCGAGGCGCCCTGACCGGTGTTCCCGTTGGTCCAACCCGAGGCCACGCTGCTCCCGTTCCCGTTGCGCAGGACCACGCGGAAGACCCCGCTCTTGTTGGAGTAGCCGTTGACCCAGCTCCCGCCGGTCTGGCTGCGGTGCACGGCCACCCAGTCGCCCTTGTACCAGGAGGAACCGTTGTAGGCCATCGTGCAGGAGATGTCGTCGTACGTCTGCTCCGGAGGGCAGCTCCGGACGGTGGTGAGGGCGGAATCCGCACCGGTGGCCGCGGCGGCGGCCCCGGTGGCCACGGGGCTCGCGAGCAGTGCGGCGGTGGCGAGACCGAGCAGGATCTTGGTACGCATGGTGGGACGCCTTCCGTCGAGGTGTGCGCCGATCGAGCGCGTCCCGCCGAGTATCGTCAGCCGCTCCCCGCCCCGGCTTCGGCGAGCGGTGCACCCTTTCTTGGCACCCAGCGCACGCAGCGATCGCAACGCACGCAACGCACGCAACGCACGCAGTGCACGCGGCGATCGAGGCCGTCGTCCACGGACGACACCACTGACATGGGCCCGCCCCGGAGATCGCGGACGACCTCACGACGCATTGGCCTAGACCTATTGTGCGGCCCGATCCGTGACGGTACGTTCATGTCCGGCTGCGCAGCCTGCACGTACCGCACCACATCGCATCGTCGGGCACTCTGCCGGGCATCCCCGGCATTTTCAGGAGGACATGCCATGTACCGCCGCACAGCAGCCGCTCTCGCCACCGCCGTCACCGCCGGAGCCCTCGCGCTCGGCGCCGCGGGCACCGCCGAGGCCGTCCCCGGCACCGGCTTCTACGCCCGCAGCAACCACGCCTCGCACACCGAATGCGTGGCCGCCGGCCGGGCCGGCTACAACATCTGGGGCCCCATCTTCTTCTGCGAGCCCTTCAGCCCCGACCGCCCGGACATCATCACCCTCTGGGTCCGCTACTGAGCCACCCGGCCGCCCCGGGCCGACACGGGGCCGGCCGTACGGCAGTTTGTGGACTGGCAGCTCAGCGCGGTGCGGTACATCGTGGAACAGGAGGCAACAACGACAGGGAGATCGGCATGGACATGCGCGCTTCTTCCGAAGGAACGGAACCCGCCCCTGACCAGATCCTGACCGCGGAGGAAGGGATCCGGCTAAAGCAACGCACGGCCAGGCCCACCGCCAACGAACAGCGCCCGGACGAGGAGCAAGCACTCCGGGACGTCAGGCCGTGGCACTGGATGGGCCTTTACGGAAACCCCACCGCGGTGACAACCGTCGCCAATCAGGAGCCGCGCTGCCTGGCCGGGGAAGTCGTCACCACCGCGTACCTGGACACCCGCGCCGACGGCACCAAAGTCCTCGTGTACTCCACGTGGATGGCCTACCCCTAGACAAGGTCCCCAGGACCAGCGGGACCAACAGGACCGGCGGGACCGGCTCCTGGTCGACCTGCGCGACGGTCACCCGGGTCCAGCATCCCGATCCGTTGGCCGCCCTGGATCAACAGGCCGTCCTGCGCGCACTCATGGAGCCGTCCCTTCCCTTCGCGGTGCGGAGCCCTGCTCCTCCAGCAGCGTGGCCAGTCCGTCCAAGAGGCGTTCGAGGCCGAAGGAGAAGCGAGCCTCCGTGGACGGGTCGGTCAGGTCGTCGGCGAGGGCGACCAGGCTGGGGAAGGAGTCCCGCGGCAGGCGGCGGAACTGCTCACCCGCGGCCGTGGCGGCCTCACGGCGGCTGGCGCCCATGGCCTCGGACGCGGAGATGGGCCCCTGCTCCTGGAGCACGAAGCCCTGGACGAACGCGCCGAGCAGGTAGCTGATCATGGCGGCGTCGGCGTCGGAGAAACCGGCCTCCCGCAGGCGGGTGAGCTGGTCCTCCATCAGGCGCAGCAGGTGGGGCCCGGGGGCGAGACGGCCCGCGACCACCTTGGCTGCGTCGCGCTTGCCGAGCAGATGCCGACGGTAGCGCACGCAGTACTCGCGCAACTGCTCGCGCCAGTCGCCTTCCCGCGGCGGCGCCTCGGCGTCGGCCATGAGTTCGTCGGTGAGCAGGTCGAGGAGTTCCTCCTTGTTGCGCACGTGCCAGTACAGCGAGGCCGCCTTCACCCCCAGCTCGGCGGCGACCTTGCGCATCGACAAGCCGCCGATGCCTTCGCGCTCCAGCACCCGCAGGGCTGCCTGGACGAGCGCCGGGCGGGTCAGCCCGGGCTGCGACGGTCCGTCGTGAGGGCTGTCCTCCGTGGCCATCGGCCACCTCCGTCCACCGGGCCTGCCGGAAATCCCGCTTGCCATCTAACACCGTTAGGTGCAGTCTAGCCGCACCGAACACCCAACTAACACTGTTAGGGAATGTAAAGATGAAGCCGCCCGGCCGATACAAGGGGCAGACGGGGCACAAAGGGCTCGTGCTCGCCACCCTGTGCGCCACGATGTTCATGGCGATGCTCGACAACGTCATCGTCAACAACGCATTGCCCCACATAGGCCGGGAACTGCACTCCGGCGTCAGCGGACTCCAGTGGGTGGTGGAGGGCTACAGCCTGGTCTACGCGGCCCTGCTGCTCACCGGCGGCACCCTGGGAGACCGCTACGGCCGCAAGCGGATCTTCATCACCGGCCTGGCCGTCTTCACGGCGGGCTCGGCCGCAGCGGCACTCTCCGGCTCCACCGGCCCGCTGATCGCCGCCCGGATGCTGCAGGGCCTCGGCGCGGCACTGCTCACACCGGGCAGCCTGTCGATCCTGCGCCACGTCTTCACGGACGAGAAGGAGCGGGCCCGGGCCGTCGGCCTCTGGTCCGGCGTGTCCGCGCTGGGCCTGGCCATCGGCCCGGTCCTGGGCGGACCGATGGTGGACACCTTCGGCTGGGCCTCCGTCTTCTGGATCAACGTCCCCGTCGGAGTGGCGGGGCTGCTCCTCGCGGCCCGGGTACTCCCCGAGTTCGCGTCCCGCGCCACACGGCTGGACCTGCCCGGCCAGGCGCTCTCCGCACTGGGATTCGGCGCCTTGGTGTACGCGCTCATCGAGGGGCCCGCCCGCGGCTGGAGCGACACCCGGGTGCTCGCCCTGGCCGCGGTGGCGGCGCTCGCCCTGCCCGCCTTCGTCGCGGTCGAGGCCCGCAGCGCCGACCCCATGCTCGACCTGGGCTTCTTCCGGGACCGGGTGCTCACCGGCGCCGCGGTGAGCGGCTTCATGACCAGCTTCGGCATGTTCGGAGCCGCGTTCTTCCTGCCCCTGCTCATGCAGAACGTCATGGGCTGGTCCGCGGCGGACGCGGGCCTGGCAGGCCTGCCGATGACGGCGATGATCGTCCTCGCCGCGCCCCTGTCGAGCGCGCTCACCTCACGCCACGGCCCGCGACTCCCGCTGGTCACCGGCCTGGCCCTGTGCGCCACGGCACTCGGCGCCCTCTCCCTCTACGGCGCCGACGCCCGCTACCCGCAGTACGTCTGGGTGCTGCTCACCATGGGCCTGGGCATGGGGATGACCTTCACCCCCGTGTCCATCACGGTCATGCAGCGCGTCGACCCGGCCCGCGCCGGCATGGACTCCGCAACCCTCAACACCCTGCGCGAGACCGGCGGCGTCATCGGCGTCGCCGTCCTGGGGGCCGTCCTCAGCAGCCGCCTCACCACCACCCTCACCGAGTCGCTCCACCGGCTCGGGGCGCCCGCCGAACTCGCCCACCACCTCCCCGGCCCGGCAGCGGACAGCACCGCCGCCCTCCCCGCCCCCGTCCGCGACGCCGTGAACGCCGCCTTCATCGACGCCCTCCACCTGGCGCTGCGCTGCGGCAGCGCCGCCCTGGCCGCCGCGGCACTCCTCGTCGCGCTGCTCCTGCGCCCCCGCCGAGACGTCACCCCACCACCCACCACCGCTCGACCGACCCCGCAACAGGAACCGCAGACAACCCCTCACTGATCCGTACGGCGGCGGCCCGGCCCCCTGCGAAGACCGGACCCGGCCGGTGGAGCCCTGCGCCCGCCCCCTGCGAGGCAGGCCACCGGAACCGGGGCTCCCCCGTGCGGGGGATCGTGATCGTCCGCACGGGCGACGCCCTGTCGTCGGAGGTTCGGCGACGGTGGAGTCATGCCGATCAACCTCGCCCTGGGCAAAACCGAGCGTCCGGTGCCCCGTTGGGCGCTCCTCTTCGCGAAGGCCCTTCCGTTCGTCGTCCTGCCCCAATGCCTGTGGCGTCTGCCGTTCGCCTTCGACTTTTCGATGGGAATGATCGATCCGGCGGCCCCACCCATGCCGTGGTGGGCCCCGCCCTACGTCGTCGGGCTGAGCGTCTTCACCGAGGCACTGGCCCTGCTCTGCACCGGCCTGGTCAGCGGGTGGGGCGAGAGGGTCCCGAACTGGATACCCCTGATCGGCGGTCGCCGGGTCGCGCCGCTCGCCGCGACCGTTCCGGCGGCCCTGGGCGGACTGGGCCTGGTCGCGATGTGGGACACCATGCCACTCGCCTGGTTCGGCGTGCTGGGCTTTCACGAGGTCGCCTTCACCAACGGCTGGTGGATGCTCCTGGCACGCGTGTGCATCGCCCCGGCCATGCTGTGGGGCCCGATCGTGCTCGCCCTCACCTACGCCTACCACCGACGCCGCCGATCGGCCTGACCCCCAGGTCAGGCCGGAGCGAATGTGGACATCCCACCTCCGCGCGCGTCGCGCTGCTCACAGCCCGTCAGGGCACCCCTGGGGGGCTCTTGATGGTGTTTTCCAGGGCGGTGCGCAGGATCTGTCCGGTGGTGATGATCAGGGCCACGATGACCTCCCGCTCGTCGAGGGCCTCGCGGGGCGCGGTGCGCTTGCTCGTCGGGCGGGTGCCCCACCGATCGGACCACGCCTCCAGGGCTTGGATGTGGGGGAGGTTGCTCCAGTAGACCCCGTGGTGGAGCGGCGCCCAGAGGCTGTTGGGGAGGGTGACGCAGAGCCGCGCGGTGAGCCCCGCGCCGCCAAAGGGGCCGGTCCCCCCGAGGGTCTGCCCGGCCTGGCGCGCGCCGTCGGGGATGGCCGCCCACGGCCGGATCCACCCGCGGCCCTCCAGCTCGGCGCGGAGCGCGGGGGCAAGCGCGCGCCGGCGGGTGACCCGGTGATGCCCGGTCTCGCGTAACCGGTCCCGCTCGATCCGAATCCGCTCCCTGGCCCCGCGCAGGGCGGCGCCGCGCAAGGTCAGGGTCCCCGCTGCCCGCTCGACGCCGGCCTGCCACCGAAGCTCGTCGGCCTGCTGCTCGGCAACAAGGTCGTCGAGCCGGTCGAGGTCGGCGGGCGGTACCGCGATGACCATCGTGTGCCCCATGCCCCTCAGTATCCAGGGTGGCGCGCTCCCGACGGTTCGGACGGCGAACTGCGTCCGGAGGCGGGCTGGTTGGCATGGGTGGGCGGCCCGGGGCGGGCCGCCCACCCGTGTGGTGGCGGGTTAGTGGAAGACGACGGCGCGGAAGCGTGCGAGGAGGGGGCTGCGTCCTACGAGGGGTCGGAGTTCCCAGGTGTCGCCTTCGCAGTCAGCGGTCTGGTAGAGGGTGGCGGTGCTGGTGGTGCGGTTACGGGCGCGGAATGCGGGGGTGTTGAGGACGGCGGGGAGGGTGATGCATTCGCCGTTGTCGGGGTCGTAGAGGGTGTCGCGGATTTCGGCGTTGTTGAGGTTCAGCGCGCTGTACTCGAATTCTCCGACGGCGGCGGAGGAGGGTGTGGCGGTGGTGAGTGCGAGGGCGAGTGCGAGGGTGGCGGCGGCAATGGGGGTGCGCAGTCGCATGGGGTTTCCTTGTCCGGGCAGGGGAGTTGGTGCACGGCGGGAGTATGCGCTGCCTTGACGCCGTGTTCTCCCGATCCTGCCCAAAGGGCGGGGGGAGGTCGGCTGGACACCCTGCGGGATCATCCGTATGGAGGACGTGTTGTTATCGGGCTGGGCAGTCCCCGGACCAGCCGGCGTGTGTATCTCTATAGATACTCGTCACTGCCTGGTTCTCACTCTGGTGTGGCCTGTTTCTACGGGATCTACTGGCCTCAAGTGGTGCTGGACGGGGACGGGGACGGGTGAGGGTGGGGCGGTATGCCTGTCGGCCGATGGGGTGATGGGGAAACGTCACTGCGGGTGGGACGCTGTTGTGTTCGCTGTTTTCCGGGAAACCGTGGTGTGCCCAGGCGTTGCCTTCTCCGAGAGGACACATTCATGCGTATGCGCAGTACTCTGGCTGCCGGTCTCGGCGCCCTTGCTCTGCTCGTCACCCTGCCTGCTTCGCCGGCCGCGGCTGCTGATGGTGCGTTCAGTTACACGTACGTGGGTCCTGGGGGGATCTCGTTGCGTCACCATCTGACGAACCCGGAGAGTGGGGAGTGCATCATCATCCCCGAGACCGTTGGCAATAACTTCCCCGCTCTGGCGCCGAACAACGACACGAACGCCACGGCCACCGTCTTCCACGACACCAACTGCGAGGGTGACGTCTTCTACGTCATGAACCCGGGTCGGCACCTCAGCAGGAGGCTCGAACTCCGTTCGGTCATCTTCAGCTGACCCCCGCGCGTCACCCCTTGGGGCGGATGCCCGCCCCAAGGGGCCCGGGCTGCTTACGACGCCCGTCGGATCCCGCTGATCCTGGCCCGGTGCACTGTTCACCAAGTGTCGCCCGCGAACGGGTGAATCGGTGATGGGTTTCTCCGGGTGGGGGTTCTCAGGAGGCCGGTGGTGCTGGAACGGGCTAGCTTTGATTCTGGACGACCCGCTTCCTCAGGAGGACATCATGGGTGTCAAGTATCAGCCGGAAGCCGCTTTCAGCCGGAGTCGGAACCGCGTGACGGGGTTTGTTTTCTCGGTGCGGTCCCTCGTTGCGAGGACGACGCGGCGCCCTCTGCCCGTATGGGAGTACGGCATCGGCATCGCGGCGCCTGAGGGGAAGAAGAAGTAGCAGCCGCAAGTCGGCCGATCTACTCTGCTCTCGACTTCGTATGACGGCTCGTCAGTTCGTCTGGCGGGCCGTCTCCTTTTGGTCCGGTTGCCGGGCTGTGATCGGCTGAGTCATGGAGGGTCATCGGGTATGAGTTTCCCGGATGGGGGGTCGGTCGGATGTTGATGGGTTGGAACAGGTTCGGTTTGGCGTCGTATGACGAGCTCGGGCGGCCGGCACGGGACGCCGACGCTTGGTGGTTTACGCAGGGTGTTTTGGTGGTTGCGAGTGCGTCTGCCGCGAGGCGGGTATTGGCGGCCCCGGTCAGCGAGTTGTCGGTGCCGGAGATCTTCGCCGATACCGTCCAGGCGCCTGTGGTGAGCACATCGCAGACGTCGCGCGGTGAACGCAACAGCGCGCTGAGAGCCACCATGTCGGGTCCGTGGCTGCGTGAGCGGGCCGCCGATCTGGCCGGTCGCGCCGAGGCGTACCTCGATGAGCACCCTTTGCCGGAGCGGTGGGAGGTGTTGCCCACCGTTTTGGACATGACCACCGCGTTGGCGACGTATCTGTGCCTGGGAGCGCATTCCGAGACGTTGTTGGACACCTCGCGCCGACTGCGGGCAGCCACACCCGACGCCCTGGCCCACGGTCCGCGCCGCTTCGCGCGTCGGAGCAACGCTGCGGGGCGTTTCGAGAACGAGGCACGGCGGACCGGCGACTGTATCCGCACTCTCCTGCAAGACGTGCCCGCAGCCACGGACGGTGCGCCGCGGGACGTGCTCGGGCATCTGGTGCACGGGGACGGGGCGCCCTCTGGCTGGCGGGACGATGAACGGGTCGAGGCGCTGTGGCTGCTGCTGTATACCGCTCAGACGGCCCCGGCCCTGTGCACGGCCTGGCTGTTGTACCTCCTGGCCGGACATCCGGAGATCCAGGACGAGGTCCGCGGTGAAGCCCTCCGTAGCTCGCCCGGGGACTCGTGCACCGGATCCACCTCGATGCTGCGGCACTCCACTCAGGAATCGCTGCGCATGTTCCCGCCCACCTGGTTGCTGGGCCGGGTGGCCCGGCAACCCGTGGAGATCGCCGGACACCGGCTGTCCCCGGGAGAGCAGGTGCGGGTCGCGGTGCAGCTGATCCACCGTGACCCGCGGGAGTTCCCGGCACCGGACACCTTCAACCCGGCCCGCTGGTCGACTCAAAGCAGCGCGACACGACCACCCCTCGACGCCTTCCTTCCCTTCGGCGCAGGTCCCATGTTCTGCAAGGGCACCACCTGGGTCTATGCCCTGGCATCCATCTCCACGACCGCGATCCTGCGGCGCTACCGCCTGACCGGCCTGCGCGCCCCTCGCCCCCGCCCCCGTTCCGCCGCACACCTCGAACCCACCGGCCTCGTCCTGCGCTGCCGTCCGGCAGACCACTGACAAGCCACCGCCGGACACCGCGACGCGGGCCCGACCCTGGAGGCGCAGCCGGAAAGGATCGGTCACTGCTCGGGCAGCCCTCAGTACCTGATCCACATCCCCGCTTCGACGGGCCCCGCGCCTCAAGGCCGTTGGCTTCGCCCCCGGGTCTGCCGCTCTGGCCAGTGCTGTAGCGTCTCGCCCCATGGAAAATTCGAACACGCCTTTGTATGTAGCTGCCGACATCCACGGCCACCGGGCGGAGTTCCTCCAGGTGCTGCGTGACGGGGGACTGGTCGACTCCGCAGGGCGATGGTCTGCGGGCGACGCTCGGCTGTGGCTGCTCGGTGACTACGTCGACCGCGGTCCCGACGGTACGGGCGTCATCGACGAGGTCCGGAGACTGGCCGACGAGGCCGCTGCCGCGGGCGGCCGCATAGGTGCCCTGCTCGGCAACCACGAGGTCCAACTGCTCGCAGCGCACCGATTCGGTGACACGAGTGTCGAGGGACTCGAGCAAGAGGGCGGTTTCCATGGTGGCTGGGCCCGATTCGGCGGCCGCGAGGACGACCTGCGCCGCCTCACCGCGGACCACGTCGCCTGGATGACCAGCCTGCCTGCCGTAGCCCTCGTCGATGGCCACCTCCTCATCCATTCCGACACCGCCAGGTACCTGGAGTTCGGGTCGACCATCGAAGACGTCAACACCACGGTGTCCGACCTCCTGAAGTCTTCGGACGCCACCCTGTGGCTGGAGTTCTGCCACCGCATGAGCGACCGGGGGGCGTTCCGCGACGCCGAGCCCCAGCACGTCGACGACCCCGTCTCGGTCATGCTGCGCACACTCGGCGGCGACGTACTCGTCCACGGACACAGCACGCTCACGAAGCACTTCGACATCGCGCCCGGCGACGTCCGCGACGCCCTGCGCTACGCCGCCGACCGGGTCCTCGCCATCGACGGAGGTGTATACGAGGGAGGCCGCATCCTTCTCACCCGCCTGTCCTGACCCGCACAAACCCCCGACGATCCCGCCCCAGTCACCACCTGGCACCCGAGGGCCCTGAAGGCGGAGCCGGCAGAACTGAGAGTGGGAGCGAAGAGTTCGAGCGGGTCGTGTTCTACAGCGTCGCCGGGCTGTTGGACCGGGAGTATCCGCTGCCGGCACGGCTACCCGCGCTGCGGTGGGCTGGTCCATGCACCGCGCGGTCGGCGCTGGGGTCCGCCAGTCGACTGGCGGAGTGCCGGGAGCGGCGGCGGGGAAAACGACAGGGCCGGCCCCGGCGGGGGTCGGCCCTGCGCGCGGCACACGCGCTGCAACGTGGGTGCCGCTGTGTCCCTGTCTGCGAAGCCGTCAGCATTCGAGGGGGGATCCGCCGGTTGCCCGGTCGGTTCTGCACCCCACGGTGCCTTGCCGGCGGACCGCAACACAAGCGGGGCTTGGACGGCGATGGACGAAAGGGGGCTGGCAGGTAGTGAGACTGCGGGTGGTCGTAGCCAGACCGTAGAGCTGGGTGCCCCTGCCGGCGGAGTCGGAGAGCAGCTGCCAGGATTCGCCGCAGGTCAGAGGGCAGACGCAGTAGAAGGTGTTCCTCCTGCCGGCCCTGGACGCGAGCGAACGAATGAACGGGCATTCCTCACATTCAGGATGCAGCGAAGCTAGTGAGACTTAGGCCGTGGAGCCGGGTGCTGGCATCCTGGTGTCTCCGGCGGGCGACTGCAATCGCCCCCGGGCGCGCCCTACTTGGCGTGAAGCCGTCAGCAGGAGGGGGGAGCATTCCGCTCCCCCTCGCCATATTGAGGGGGAACCGGGCCGTTCCGTGCTCCCCGAAAAGAGGTGCACGTGGAACAGCGGGTGAGCGGGATGCGGGACCGGCTGGGCGCGGCTGGGGGTGCCCGGTCGGGTGCGGTCGTCCAGATGACGGTGTCTCAGGCGGCGGTGGTGTGCACGGTGCTCGTGCTGGCCGCGGTGATGCGCCTGTACGGGAAGATGCAGCTGGCGGAGATCTTCCAGCTCCTGGGAGGCGCGGCCGGGATCGGCATGCTGACCGTGTTCACCGTCACCCCGGGTGGGCGCGGCATCGTGGCCGAAGCCGTGCGGGGCGCGCTCCAGGCCGGCCGGTAGGGGGCCGGGGCTTCGCCCGAGCTGATCACCACGCGCGGCGCCCTGTCCGAGGCGCTGGAGTACTTCTACGAGCGGGCCGGTGCCCCCTCGTTGAGGCGGCTCCAGGAGCTGGCGGGAGGGCCCCATCTGCTGCCGGTGAGCTCGGCCGCGCGGATCGTGAACCGTCAGGCCCTGCCGGTCAGCCGCCAGATGGAGCTCTTCAACGAGCAGAGCCCGAAGGACGAAGGACTGCTCGCGCAGCTTCGTGTTCGGGGTCGGCAGGCAGCCTAAGAGAGCAGGGCCTCGCGGGCTCCCTCATGCCGAGTCGATGCCGAGTTCGGCGAGCGCGGCGAGCTGGGCGGCGTCGAGCCGGTCGCGGCGTGCCGGCTCCAGGGAGAGAACCGCCCTCGTGTCACTGAGGGGGAGGGTGGTTGGGTCATGCCCTTTGGCTGCCCGCGAGACCCTGCGGCAATCCCTCGCTTCTGCCGGCGGGGCGATGAGGGGGTCGCGCGTGGTGCCGTATTTTTGCCGCAGGGCGGGTTGGGGGAGGGGTGCTGATGAGCGATGCTCTCGCGGGGATCGATGCCATCGACTGGGCGGGGATGGGGCACGCCTACGGTACGGCCGAGGACGTGCCTGGCATGCTTCGGGATCTGTACCGGCCGGAGAAGGCCGCTGATGCGGCCGATGACCTGCTCACGCATGTCCACCACCAGGGTGGCGCGGTCTGCTCCGCGGCGCCAGCCGCTCTGGTGTACGTACTCAGGGCAGCGGCCGATCCGGCCATCGCTCCGGCTGTCCGCCTCGAGCTCCTCGAGCTCGTCGGGGCTTTGGCCTACACGGCGAACACCGCGGAGCCCCGCTGGGTCGCCCGGGCCTGGCCTGCTTCCTGGGACCTGGCGGTAACGGACCTGCTGCCGTTGCTCGACGACCCGGAGCCCTTGAACCGTATTGCTGTGGCCGACGCCCTCGCCGAAGCTCGCCACAGAGCCGACGAGGTGATCGCGGCACTCCGGGCACGATGGGCCCGGGAGCCGGAGGAGGAATCGCAGGCCCAGCTCATCGATGCGGTCGGCTCACTGGTCCCGTACGCCGACGCACAACGCGACGACGCCCTCACTTGGCTACGACAGCTCATGCACGATGCAGCGCCCGCCATCCGCCTCTTCGCCGTCCAAGCTCTGCGCCGCGCGCTGCCGGGGCACGACGACAGCGCGTACACGCAGACAGTCTCCGGGGTGCTGTTCGGCGGCAGCTCCCCGGCCACCTGGAGGCCGAGCGGAGGCGTGTCCCAGTCGACAGTCGGCTGGGCGATCGGGCTCTTGGGAGAAGACCGGGCGAACCGAGTCGATGCGGTCCTGAGGTTGCTGACACATCCGGACGCCTCGGTACGCGCGGGCGCGCTCCGGACGGCCGCCGATATGCTCAGCCGCCGCCGTTCTGCCGTACCCGTGCTGCTCCCTGCCGTGGCCCGCCTGCTGTCCGACCCCGAGCCCGACAATCGGCTCTTCGCAGCCCGGGTCCTGGGCATGTGCGGGCATGCCGCCCGCCCCTGGGCGGACGCGCTGGCGGCCATGGTGACGGACCAGGGCGAGCCGTACCTGCCCGCCCAGGACCACGCCGTTTGGGCGTTGTCCCGGCTCCGCGACGCCCGATGCGTACCGCCGCTGGTGCGGCGCCTGTCGGGCGAGCGGCTTGGGTTCGGGTACCACGGTGTCCACGCCGACGGCTGGGGGACGTACGAGCTGAGCCTGACCGAGACCGCTGGAGGACTCGGGACCCACGCCGACGTGCTGATGCCACCGTTGCGTGCCCGGCTCGCCGTAGCCTCGACCCTCGACGAGCGTCGAGCACTCTGCCAGTTGCTCGAGGCATGGGGTGCGGCCGCGGCCCCAGCGATCCCGGACCTGATCGGTCTCCTGAGCACCGACGCCGCAGTGTGGGCCCTGGATGCCCTCGCCGCGATCGGTCCGGCCGCAGCCGAGGCCGTGTCCCCCGAACGGTTGCGGGCCTTGCTCGATGCCCCGCCCGAGGGCCAGACGTTCGCACCGCGCTGCCTGGCCCTTTCGTACGGCCGGCTGACCGGCGACCGTACTCCCGCACTCGAGCTGCTGCTCCCGCGGCTGGGCGAGTCCTATGGCCAGAACAACCCCGCGACCCTGCTGGGAGAGATGGGTCCGGCTGGCGCCCCGCATGTTGAGCAGCTGCGCGAACTCCTCCACGTGCACAAGGAAGGCTGGCTGCCTCTCCGTGTCTCCGAGGCTCTGTGGAAGATCACCGGACGGACCGACGAGGTCGTCCCCGTCCTCGTCCGGTCCATCGCCCCGTTCGCTGAGAGCGGCGGCGCCTACCGGGCGATCACTGAGACAGTGAAACTCCTGGCCGCGATAGGCACGCCTGCAGCCTCTGCCGAGCCGGTTCTAAAGGCGTTTCTCGACGCCGACGAGCGGCCTGTCCGGCACGGGACATGGCGTTCGGTACCGGATGACAACGAGTTGCGTGATGCCGCGCACGCCGCATTGCTCGCAGTCTCCGACTCCATCCCGCGCGAACTCCAGCCTCCGTGCTGAGCATTGCGCCATCCAGGTAGCCGTTGAGATCCCCGAACCAGGTGCTGTGCAGGTTGGTTGAGTACTGCGCAGGTTCACTGATCCGCGACACGACCTGCCTGCCGCACACCAGATCGCCATATCCGACCGATTCCCATATCTATCCGGATTACAGAATGAATCACATGAGGCAGGTCTGCTGCCACCGACAAGCTAGGAACAGAACTGGCAGGAACAGCTACTACACCGGCCGCTTGACTTGGTGGCGGGGCCGGGTCTGACAAGCTTGCCCTGGGCCCTTTGTTCCCCGGCGCCGGTTAGGCCGTGACCACCCCCGCGCAAACCGGGAGGTTCTACCGTTGAGTCTCCTGTGCTGGATGCTTCGTACCCGGCCCCGCCAGGGCTGACCCTAACTCCCGTCACTGACACTGCTGGAATCGAGGGGGCACTACCTCTGAGGTGGGCGCCCCATTGGCCGTCATGGAGCGATGGCCTTGCGAACCCTGCCTGCTGCCAGCCGGTCCGCGTAGCGGGCCTGTCCTGGAGGCGAAGCCGGAAGGCCCGCCCACCGGGCGGGCCCGACGGCCGGCCGTGGCTTGGAGTGGGGCGGCAGGTGCAGGAGGTGCCTTGGCCGAGTCGGGGAGGCTGTCAGGCGGGTCCACCGCGGTTGTGTGGAGTTCCTCTACGGTGGAGGGTGTTCCGGGGAGTCACCTGTTAGTTCCCGTAGGTGCGATCTGGCTGCCTTTATAGGTTTCTAGTAGGCCCAGGACCGTGATGGCGATGTACGCCCAGACACAGGCGCCGTCGAGGTGATTGCACCTTCATGTCTACAGCCCCCCGACTTGTACACCAGCGATGTTGGCACAGTAGGTGGTCCCTGGACCGTTCCCACGTCCGGGGGTCCACGCTAGCCACCCCCTACTGCTGCTGGTTTGGCCTGCGAAGCAGGCCTCGGCTCTGGAGGCGGAGCCGGAAGGGCCGGGGTGGGGGAGCGGAGCGGACCCGCCCAACGGGCCGGAGGCCCGTACCCCATGAAATGGGGTCACCTTCCGCGCGGAGCGCGGAAGGTCTTGAGGCCGGCGAAGCCGGCCTGCTCTGGTGGAGCGCAGCGAGGCCTGTTCGGTCGTGAGCGTGCAGCGCTCAGGTACCCGCTCCGGGGTGCGGGTGTGTCCCCACTTGCTCGGGTAGCGGGTTGTGCTGGTGTGAGGTGGTTTTCCCGGGGGTGTCTTGCGATGGCGGGGCCGCTGTCGGTGTTGTGTGGGGGTGACAGGCGGCCCCGGTGGGGTGGTGGGGTGGTTTTAGGCGGGGGTGCAGCCCATGAAGTTGTAGTTGCCGCTGGGGGTGGAGGGGGGGATGGAGACGACGTCGGTGCAGTTGAAGGTGACGTTGGTGCCGAGGTTTTCGCGTGTTGCGAAGTCTTCGTAGGTGGTGAAGGTGACCCGGGTCGGGCCTCCGGTGGGTTCGGGGGTGCAGTCCGCGAAATCGGGATCGGCGGAGGCGATGGGTGTGCCGTCCGACTCGCGGTAGCCGATTCGGCAGGTGGTGATAAAGGGGTTGTCCAGTGTTACGGCGCTGGCGGGGGTCTTGGCGTGGGTGGGTGCGGCCTGTCCGGGTGTGGTGCCGAGGGCGAGGGTGCCGAGGACACATGCGGTCAGGGTGAGGACGTGGAAGCGCTGGGACATGGGTGTTCTCCTGACTCTTGAGGGTCTGCCGGTCAGGGGTGGGAAGTACGGGGACCGGCTAGCAAAGGGCATTTCCACCTTACTACGGACCATTACGCACAGAATTCGCACCATCACACACAGTGGCCATCACCGTCATCGATAGCGGACTGGTCCTGTAGGCGAAGCCGGAAGGACCCTGGGCGGGGGAGCGCAGCAGACCCCCCTGAACGGGCCGAAGGCCCGGACCCCGTGAAACAGGGTCACCTCCCGCGCGCAGCGCGGGAGCCCGAGGCCGGCGAAGCCGGCCCGTTCCGGTAGAGCGCAGCGGAACCGGAACCAAGTCCGAGGTGAAGCGCAGGACTCCAGGCCCGAAGGGCCAGCCGTGGCTCGCAGTGAAAAGGGTCGGCATGGTGGCGGGGCCGGGTCTGGCAAGCTCGCCGTGGGCCCTTTTGTTCCCCGGCGCCGGTTAGGCCGTGACCACCCCCGCGCAGACCGGGAGGTTCTACCGTTGAGTCTCCTGTGCTGGATGCTTCGTACCCAGCCCCGCCCACCGCTGACCCTAATCTCAGTCACTGACACTGCGACTTGGCCCGGTCGGCGGTCCGCGGCACAGTACCCGGGGGTGCCGGGTTTCACGGGATGTTACACAGCTGCATCCCGTGATGGATGCAGGGTGGTGCTGCCAGCCGCCCGCGGAGCGGGCTGGTCCTGGAGGCGGAGCCGGAAGGGCCCGGGTGGGGGAGCGGAGCGGACCCACCCAACGGGCCGAAGGCCCGGAACCCGTGAAACGGGGTCACCCGGGCCCGCGGAGCGGGCCGTTCGGGGACCGAGCGCAGCGCTGCCCCCCGAACCCGTCCGGAGCGCAGCGCAGGACCCCGGCCCGAAGGGCTGGCTCTGGCCCGAAGGGCCGGCCCTGGCCCGGCGCAGCCGGGCCGCCGAGCGCAGCGAGGCGGGTCCCTTCCTGAGCGCGCAGCGCCCGTCACTAATACACCTC